>NZ_WTLC01000013.1:0-105416 GCF_011378875.1 Pseudoalteromonas sp. Z9A5 | reverse complement strand
ATGAGGGTTCGGTGTAACGTTTTTTAGCGAATTCAATTATACCTTATCCTCATGCTGTTTGTTTTTTATACCGCAAAGATCAACACGCCCTAGTTTGTAAACCAAGGTATTAAGTAATTTCACACTTGCTTTTCATTCACCAGTTGAACTCACAGCGAGAAGCGGACGGTCAATAATTTTGATATATGATGTCAATATTTGACTCCTTTGGCTTGATTAATAATATAATAAAGACAATAAATTGAATTTAAATATAAATAAACCTATATTTAAAGCCCAATTATTCAAAGAGTTACTATCATGGACGATAAAATGGATACGGCTAGAACCATTCTTAATATTACCTCTTCAATCGAGAAAATAGAGAAAGATAAAAACGAACTTTTCATTATTTTATGGATTGGATTGGGGTTTTTATTCTCTGTTTTGATGGAGAAGTTTCTAGTCTCTTGGATTGTGGCAATTACAATCGCAGCTGTTTATGCCTATGGATTTTATAAAAAAGATGAGCTCAACAATTTAAAAAAATCAAAGAGCTATTACTTGCAAATACTCAACCCCCACATGCAACCTAAAAATAAATAATATTTAAGTCACCGAGGGCTTTGTATTTTAATTTAACAATAAAGTCATAAACAAGTTATTTTACAAGCTCGTCCGGTAACTATGGAGAAATGGAATTATGAAAAAAAAGCTTAGAAAAAAACTTAAAAACAAAAATAATAATTCCGTGTTCAAATCCGTAAGTTTTCCTAAGTTAATCTGTGGCTCTTATTGTCTTTGGGATGCGTATACCAGATCAAGTGATGATTTTTATCCAATGAAAGCAGGTGACGTTTCAAGAGTAGATGAGCCTCTATGGTTTTGGGGTAATATATTATTTATGTTTACAGCTGGTGTGTGTTTTATTTATTCAGGTTTCGTAAAAGACTATCTAGCCAATAAATGATACGTCCTTTACAGCAAGAATAAATCGACTCAAAATACTAGGAGCTGGGTCATGAAGCTCTTTTTATTACGGTTACGTGCCCTTCTAAGTACCATCGTGCTTTTCCAAAGTCGGGAGTTGCTAACCCTAAGTGGGAAGGTTTTATGCCTGATGAAGCCAATAGCTATTTAAACCACCAATGGCAAAAAGCTCGTGCAGAGTTTAAACGTCAAAATATAGCACATTATGGCTTTCGTGTAGCAGAACCACAACACGACGGCACACCGCATTGGCATATGCTGTTTTTTATTGAGAGCGAAAAGCTAGACGCATTAAAAGCAATTATTCGCCATTATGCGTTAGAAGTTGATGGTGACGAAAAAGGCGCAGCGGAAAACCGTTGTGACTTTAAACAAATTGACCCAAACAAAGGCTCTGCAACTGGCTATATTTTAAAATACATAGCGAGAAATATAGATAGTGAAGGTGTAGGCGAAGATAAATTCGGTAACGATTCGCTACTTGTAGCACAACGTATTGATGCGTGGGCATCGTGTTAGTGTATTCGCCAATTTCAACAAATTGGCGGCGCTAGCGTTTCTGTATGGCGCGAATTAAGACGTTTGCGCTCTATGTTTAATGATAAAAAAGATAGCCTATTAGAACAAGCTCGCTTTGCTGCTGATAATAGTGATTGGAAAGGCTACATACTCGCTATGGGCGGTTTACATACAAAACAAAAAGATAGACCTATCAAATTACATTATGACTTAAACATCGTTGAGGAAACTGGCGAGTGTTTGCAAAGCTATTATGATGGTGAACTAATACTCAAAGTAAAAGGCTTGTGGTTCGCTGGTAAAGCTATAATTACAAGGCATTACTCATGGAAGGTAGAAAAAGCATAACCTAAAGCTATAACGTTTAGCTAAAGCTCCCTATTATCTAAAAAGAGCTAAAGCTATAAAGCTATAAAGCTATAGTTAAATACAATATTTCAAATAGCTAAAGCTCTAAACTAAGCTTTAGCTCATATCAAACACCAGCACAAAACCAAAATAACCTTTAGTTCACTATTTGCCAGAATGGCAAGAAAGGTCTTACTTGGAGTTCTGTAAATAACTGTACGAAAAAGGAAGTAATATGAAATCAACCTAGGCACTTTAACCTATCGATCATTCTTGCCCCATTGTTCATTTTAATAGCAATCGTATATAATCAGCCGAGTTAATAACGGAATTACTACTAAATGAGGGATTATGGTGACAATAGACGATATTAGAAAACTCATTGATGCTGGCCAAATTGCACCCGTTCAAGATAAGGTTATCCTTGAGGGCACTCTAGCTAATATATCAAATCAAAAAGAACCTTATAAAATATATCATGGTCTAGACATTATTCGAGCTAACACATGCGATAAGTTATGGGGAA
Organism: Pseudoalteromonas sp. Z9A5; assembly: GCF_011378875.1. Lineage (NCBI taxonomy): Bacteria > Pseudomonadati > Pseudomonadota > Gammaproteobacteria > Alteromonadales > Pseudoalteromonadaceae > Pseudoalteromonas > Pseudoalteromonas sp. Z9A5. The sequence goes on along the minus strand of NZ_WTLC01000013.1, from coordinate 103,054 downwards.
CCTTTAACTTACGGTTAATCGAATTTATAAAATCTCAAAATTACTCTCCCGAAGCTTTAGCTAATCTATCCAGCACTATACAGCTAGATGATAGCCATTGGGATTGGTTAGCAAAAACATGCATTCATAATAACGATGAATATGAGTGGTTTTTTTTAGATATAAACGGCCAACCTCAAGCAGCCTGTTTAATTTACCATCCAAAAAAAAGCAGCATTGATTCAGGGGAAATATTCTACATTGAATATGTTGCAGTTGCTCCATGGAATAGAAATAATCCAATGGAAAAAAAGTATTACCATGGCGCGGGGTCAGAAATAATAAAATGCGCTATGAAATATGCAACTGAAACATTGGGCTTACGGTTCGGCTTTTCATTGCACTCACTTCCGAAAGCAGCTGGCTTTTACGAAAAAATTGGCATGATAAATTACTGTATTAATAATAAAGAATCTTTGAACTACTATGAAATGCCTGAAGATATAGCAAAAAAATATATGGAGGCATAATGAATAACAAAGATTTCAATATTATTGATGACTTTTATGTAACAGCTAATTCAGCAGAATCTCTTACTAACTTAATAGACTCATATAACGAATATGAAAATGAATTAGCTAAACTATCTAGAAAAAAAGAGCCTCTAAATGAAACATCTAAGCTCAATTTTTTTAAAGAGATTCATGCTAACCGCAAAGGAGAGAGGCTCTATAGAAAAAGAAATGATGCTAATAGTGCATTAACCGTATTATGGCTTTCTAAAGTAAAGGAATTAGCTACTCTCTATTCCTTATACAATAATACAAAGCGGTTTGTAGGAATAAGTAAGGATGAATTAAATACAATTGCTAAATTGAGTCATGATGTTGATAATTTGCAGGTTCTTGAGAGGTTCCTTGCAGGCAAAGGAATTATTTTCATTACTGAAAAATCATTCGCAGGCTCTAAACTTGACGGAGCTGTATTTCTTCTTGAATCAGGTCAAGCAGTTGTAGCTCTGAGTTTAAGGTATTCTAGATTAGACTATTTCTGGTTTACCTTAATGCATGAGCTTGCTCATCTATGTCTCCACAGCGACTTGCTACAAACGGCAATTGTAGAAGACCTAGATGGAACCGCTGAAAGCATAGTTGAATTAGAAGCTGATAAGTTAGCTTTAAATTCATTTATACCAAGAAATATATGGAGAAACTGTCCTCCAAAATATAACTTATCTGATGAAACGGTTATTGATTTTGCTAAAGGTCTCAAAATTCATCCAGCAATTGTAGCTGGAAGATTGAGAAAAGAACTTGATCGTTATGACAAACTATCAAATATAGTGAACGACGTTGATATAAGGGAATATTTTTAGTCATGAATTACATACCATTCTTAAAGTTTAAGGTTAACGAAGTTGCAGCAGTAAAAAGTCTATCATTAAACGATATAAAGCGATTAACTCCCTTTTTTGATTTACCTCGAAAAGATATTTTAGATAGTAATTCATTAAAGTCATTAATAGATACAGCGTACAGGAAGTATGAAATCAACCTACTTTCTCTTCCTTTTTTTTATTTAGATAACTTCGATATAAATGACGCCATATTAATTAATGGTGATGATAATTATCTTTATACTCTGGAAAAATTTTCAACGGCTAAAATAGTACCCGTTGTCGGGCTAGATAGAAGCTATAGGAGAAACTCAGTTGTAATAGAAGCTAAAAAGAATAAATTAATTAAACTCGATATAGTCGCCTTGAGAATATGTGTTGAAGATTTAGTGTCATACACGCTGGTAGAAGAAGAAATAAAAGAGTTACTCAATGAATTAAAGGAAAGTTTTACATCGTTTCATTTAATAATAGATAACCGTGTTTGCCATAATATTAATATTCAAGCTAGGGCGACTCAAATAATCAAGTTTATAAATGATATTTGTAGTGACGCCGAATTTGACAAAATAATTATTACGGGTTCCTCTATAACGGCTTCAATAAAAGACCTACTAGACCCAAATACGGTCATTACAATTGAACGTTCTGAATTAAACCTATTTAAAAAAGTCAAAAATGAAATAGACGAAATTCACATAGGTGATTACACAGCTGTAAGCCCCAGTTATTCTGACGTTAAAATTCGAGGAGAGTACATGCGGAAAGTAACTGCCCCTAAATTAATGTATATCTTTGATAAATACTTACATATTAAGCGAGGAGGGGCAATTGATGGGCATCCAAGAGGGAACAAGCAATATAATGATTTATCTGCAATATTGATAAAAGAAGCATATTTTAGAGGTGGGTTATACTCATTTGGGGATAAGTATATTGATGAAAAAGCTCAAAGTATAGGGAAAGATGCCAGTCCTAGCACAATACCCAAAGCATTAATTAACGCACATATAACTTATATGTTAAATGGTTTCAAAATATAGTTCTAGAAAATAATGAGTTGGCTATTTCTGTATTAACTTTTTCTTTAGTTAAATGGTTTGCCAACTCTAATACCAGCTCTGATTTATTTATCTTTTTTGGAAGCTCAATTTTATTTAAACTCCCTACATTAAGCATTTCTTGCTTCCATAATGTTAGTAAAGCGTACTTTTTTGAAAAGTGAGGATTAGATTTTGTTTTTCTGAGGTGCCTAAACTTTACTTTTCCTTGATCTAAAAAAGCAACTATTATTCCCCAATGATTAGGGGTACTAGCAAGTGCATTCTTAAGATGGTTCTCAGTAGTAACCAATGTTATTTTTTTAAAAACAAGGTCGTAAAACTTACCTTGTGATTTAAGTCGATAAATATTGTCAGTTTCTCCTTTAATTTCAAAACAATGTGGCTCTTTATATACAGCAACAACATCGGCGATTGCATTACCTCGATGAACATGGAGTTCATCGATTACAGCTCTAGGCTTAACAGGTAGTGATTCTAAATAAGACTTTAACTTACATCGAATCACAGGATCATTTAATTGAGAGCTCATTCTCGACTTAATATTTTAAATTTAATTGGAATTTTAATTATATCGCAACAACTCATACCTTTCATTAAAGAATAGGCTTTGCCTTGCTACACATGTGCTACACAGAAACAAGATGAAAAACAAAAACAAGCATAACTCATTGATTTTATTGGTAGCCCCTGCAAGAATCGAACTTGCAACTGCCCCTTAGGAGGGGGCCGTTATATCCATTTAACTAAGAGGCCACTAAAGCGGTGTGCTTAATGGGTTGAATTATAACGGCATCTGGTTTTTTATATCAAGTCCAAATGAAGTTAATTGCTTGATAAGTAAATATCTTCTTTATCTAAGACGTATAACGGTATTAGTTTTCGGCTACTGGCTGCAATTTGCTTTGTTTTAACGTTTATAACGCGAGTATTAACTATAACTCCGTTATGGCGGTAGATTAAAGTACCTGCGAGTACATGGCTTGCCATTTGATCTTCACTCAGCTTTGCAATATCACGCGAAAAAGCGAAGTCACCACGGCTATTAACGTCAATGGTATCTGTGGTTTTAAAATCGACTACGCTGTATCCAAACTTTTGTAATTGATGAATTAACGTTTCTGAAATTTGATTACCTAACTGATTGCTGTTGTTAAGCGATGCATCTAAATCGACTAAAGTAGTTACAGCTATGTTTATGTTAGGCGTGTCTTCATCATTTTCTGACTCTAGAGTGTCGACTAAATCAAGTGCCATTTGCTCTACGTAATTAGCTAATGTTTTATGATGTTTGCCTGGAATAAATTGCTTTGATGAATCGTACTCATTTTGTATTTGAGCATTGTGCGCTATTTGTTTTTGCTCATATACTGCGTTCACATCAAAATTAGTGCGTGGATTAGTTGTTTCTACATGCTCATGGTTTTGGGTTTGTGCTATTGAGCAACCGCCCAAGCCTAATAATGTAAAAGCAACAAGGGTATTGGTTAGTTTATAATACATTTTAACCTCACTCACTTACTTGCTTGTTTAAGCATTATGCCATCTGTGCGGTAATTGCTATTGAGTGCATCAACCACTGACTGCGGAATAAAGCCTTGTGCAGTACCTACAACCGCTTTACTTTTTAGACCAACAATACGAGCATTTACTAATACCCCACCTTGATGACTTACAAGTGTGCCCGCTAATACATAGTCAAAGGTTTGATCTTGGTTTAACTCTAAATAATCTCGGCTAAATACAAAGTCACCTTCGGGTGATACACGCATATAATCGGTTGTTTTAAAATCAATAACGGGTACCCCAAAGCTATGTAGCTCGTGCATAAAGCTTTCTGAAATTTGGTTTCCTAGCAAGCTACTTTCGGTGTAGTCATCATCTAAAAATACAAAGCTGGAAACAGCGAGTGGCGTTTTTTCGTTTACATATTGTAAATTTTCGACCATATCTTGCATTATTCCACGCACGTAGTGATTTATATTTTTACGCATTGGCGGTGACGATTTAGTGTAGTTATTTTGTTGAACCAACCCAGATTGAAACAGGTTATTATTAACTGCAGGCGCTGCTACTTCTCGCTGATTACTAACCAATTGTGTATTTTGGTTACTTTGCTCAACAATTGGCTCGGCTTCTGAGTTAGTTACACCTAATATTTGCGAACAACCAAAGCCTAATGGCAAACATAAAGTAATTAATAGATTTCTCATTTTGTGCTCCTGGTTAGTATTCGCTGCGGTATAAGTAACCGTCGCGCTGCTGAATTTTTTCATCACCCCACATTACATTAATAGGGATCTCAGTACTGCCAGCAGATAACACCTGTTTATTATTTATATTTACTAATCGCGCATTGACGATATAAGCATGTTGTTGTCGTGTAACTGTACCTGTAACTATCAAGTCAATATTCTGACGTTTGCGTAACTGCGCTAAATCACGGCTAAGTACGCTATCTGCATTAGTCGATAAATTTAAGTTATTAGCTAATCGATACTCTACCGTGTTATAGCCAAGCTGCGTCATTTGAGTTAGCAGGCTTTCTTGAATTTGTTGACTTAAACCAGAGGCTTGCTCGGTCATAAGCTTAGAGTCGAGCGCATCTGCAAAATAAAAACTGCTTACACCTATTCGTGTATTACTACTTAGCGGCTCTTTAATATGGCTAAGCTGTACAGTTAAATTATTTATGTAGTCGTTTACTGTATAAGGCGCCATTGCCGCTTTAGGCGCATTGGTGCTCACACTCGGCTCTGGCTGAGGTATTAAACTACAAGCAGCTAAGTTAACTAATAATAAGGGTAATAAAAGGCGCATAGTTGCCATCCTCTTTCAAATATACAGAGGATAAAGCAAGTATTATGCCTAAAAGATAGTTACTGAGGTTGTTGCTCTGTGTAATAACTTACAAAACAATTTATTTTTTGTTCTTTTAATATAGAGCAATCATTTTTTGCGGCGGCTTTTTTTATATAAGCACCTAACTTTAAACGATAAAGGGTGATGTTATTTACAACAATTGGTTCTATATTAACAGGTAGCTCTGCATTTATAATTTTAGGAGCTTTTAATCTTAAAGCAGCAAGCGCACTTTCTAAGCTAGTTTTATTTTTAAATGAAGCAACTTGTATAGCAAACAATATTTGTTGGCTTTTTAAAATACTCTCTTCGTTAAAAATAGTTTCAATGGCATTTTCATAACGTATGTTTCGGGTGTCTATTTGCTCTAAATTTGAAGTAAGTTCAGATACCTTCGCTTCTAGCTGAAGTAGTTTTTCAATGTTTGGTTGCGCGGTTTTCCATTGCTCAGCGGTATTTTGTAGTTGTTCTAAATCTGCTTTATGAATAAGTACTGTAGGTGCTTTAACTTCAGGCTTTTCTTTTTGTTTTACGGTACTACAAGCGCTAAGAGTTATCGTTAAAGCACACAATAATCCAACCTGCTTAAAATCCATTTTTATAGGCATTTATTTTTCCTAAAATAACCAATCTAAATCACTTTTAGGAGAATAAACTTAATATTGTCCTAAACAGCTAATTATAAGGAGGGTATTTTATGGATAAAAAAATTATAAGCAAGTTTGGATTTTAATTATAACTTAACTGGTTTATCGGTGTAATTACTCACAATGCAATCCAGTTTATAAAGCTTAAATACTTCACAATCTGCTTTTGCATTTTTTAGGTTTTGATATGAGCCAAGTTTTAATCGGTAATACGTTTTATTATTAATGTTAGCTGTTTCAACATTAGTCAAAATTTTGTCTCTAAATAAAGGAGCCGCTTGTTTATTTAGGTCGTGCCATGCTTTCACTACGCTTTTTTCAGAGTCGACTGAAGCAACCTGTAATGCAAATACATGTTTAGGTGTGTTTAATTTTACAGTTTGTTTTTTATAGCTATTTGTTGGTTTAATTGCTTGTTGCTTTGGCTTTGTTGTACGTGTTTTGCGTGGCGTACGGGCGTACTTATTACTGTATCCCTGCTCAGATTGTGCCAGCGCTTTAGTATTAATAATATCAATGTGGTTAACGAGATACGTAATCTCTTTTTCTAGCTTTAAAATGCGCTCAATGCCTAATCTTGCTTGTTGCCATTGCATTGCTGCGTCTTTTAATTGCGCAAGCTCTAGTGCAGTTATAGACACATATTCTGGTGCATCACTTTGTTCATGCTGCAATGATTTTTGTTCAGGCGTGAGCGTACACGCACTCCCAAATAAAAGCATTAGTAAACCGAGTAATAACCCATTGCTATTTTTTTTATATTTAAACATGTGTTCGTTATCCTGAAAGTAGTGTGTATACACTTACATTTCAGCTAAACATTCTTGCAAGGAAGCGTTTAACTTTTTAAGTTATGAGCTATAACACTTAGCTCTTCACAAGCTGATCATATTTTAAACATGATACAAGCTGCTCCATCTCTACCCTGAGAACTGCATTTAATACAAATTTAATGCCAGTTAACATAAACATTACAACATAATTCATAATATGTCTGTATAGATGATGAAAAACTATTTTATTTTTATGCCTAAAACATCTCCAGTCGTTGTTATAAGTTAAACATTAAAAAAGGCGCCATATAGGCGCCTCAATAATTTAAAAAGTAATTAAATTATATTAATGTTTTAATAAACGTTTTAAGTTCGCCTGCAAATTCGTCGCGACGAAGTGCAAATTCGATTGTCGCTTTTAAGTAACCAATTTTGCTGCCACAGTCGTGACTACGACCTTTAATTGCGTATGCATCTACTTTTTCGTGCTGCATTAACATTGCTATTGCATCTGTAAGCTGAATCTCATCGCCCGCACCTTGTGGAGTTTTAGCCAGTAATGGCCAAATGTTTTCACTTAATACATAACGACCAACAACTGCTAAGTTTGATGGTGCTTCGTCTACAGGTGGCTTTTCTACCATATTAAGAATTGGTGAGCTTTCACCTTGGCTTAAAGTAACATCGCCTAAATCAACTACACCAAATTTATCAACATCTTCTACTGGTACTGGTTCTACCATTATTTGGCTATGTTTTGTTTCGTTATAACGGCTGATCATTTCAGCTAGGTTGTCTTTTTTAAGGTTACTTTCTACATCATCAATAATTACGTCAGGTAAAATTACAACAAACGGTTCGTTACCAATAATTGGTGCAGCACAGCTAATTGCATGCCCTAAACCTTTTGCTTCACCTTGGCGTACGTGAATTATAGTTACATCTTTAGGGCAAATAGCTTGCACTTCGGCAAGTAATTGCCGCTTAACACGCTTTTCTAATGTAGCTTCAAGTTCAAAACTTGTATCAAAATGATTTTCGATTGAATTTTTACTTGAGTGCGTTACAAGTACGATTTCTTTAATACCGGCAGCAACGGCTTCGTTAACTACGTACTGAATTAAAGGACGGTCAACTATTGGTAACATTTCTTTTGGGATTGCTTTTGTGGCTGGCAACATGCGAGTACCAAGCCCTGCTACTGGAATAACTGCTTTCATTATGCTTTCCTTAATTTATTAATTATTATACCGAAAACGGATATTGGATCGGTTCATGGCTTTCATAGCCTATTACTTCAAAGTCGTCTCGTGTAACCCACGTTTCTATGTCGTCTAGCGATTTAATTTTTGGGTTTATTTTTAATTGTGGAGACGTAAACGGCTCTCGTTTTAATTGTACGTCACGCATTAATTCTAACTGATTTTCGTAAATATGCGCGTTTGCAATTTTATGATACGCCTTACCTGCTTTATGCCCTGTAATTTGAGCAACCAACGCGAGTAATACAAAGCATTGAATTTGATTAAAATTCAGCCCTAATGGCACGTCGCAGCTACGCTGATACGACGTTAAATATAATGTATCACCAAGTAGCGAAAAAGTGTGTGTATGCATACACGGGCGCAAGCAACCTAATTCAAACTCACCTGGATTATAGAAGGTAATTATTTCACCGCGATCATCTATGCCATTTTTTAAGTTATTAATTACTTTAGCAAGCTGATCGAGTGTTGAACCATCTGGCCGTTGCCAACCACGTCCTTGCACACCATACACACGGCCCATATCGTCCTCGCCTTTACGGTGAGGATTATTAAGCCATGCGTTGTTATCGTTTGCGTTAGCATCCCACGTTTTACAGCCAATATTACGAAACTGCTCAGCGCTATCGTAACCACGTAAATACCCTAGTAACTCAGCAATGGCAGCTTTGTAGTAGCTTTTTCGGGTCGTGATCATCGGGAACTGGTTGTTAGCTACATCGTATTCTAAATCGGCATTAATAACGGTTAAACAACGCGTACCGGTACGTTTGTTTTCTACCCATTGCCCTTCGTCAACAATGCGCTGACATAATTTTAAATATTGTTTCATAGGTTACTTCTTATTATGCTTTAGCTGTGGTTATTTGTTTAGGTTGCTTATATGCCCAAATTAATAAGCCTAAACCACCTACAATCATTGGCAACGAAAGTATTTGTCCCATTGATATAAAGTCGGCAAATAAACCTAATTGCGCATCAGGTTGGCGGAAGTACTCAATACAGAACCTAAATACGCCATAACCTAATAAAAACACACCTGCTACACTGCCCGCTGGGCGAGGCTTTTTAATAAACCAATGTAGTATCAAAAACAGCACTAAGCCTTCAAAAAATGCTTCGTATAACTGTGATGGATGACGCGCAAGTGGCCCGCCAGTAGGAAATACCATTGCCCATGGCACATCGGTAACTCGGCCCCATAACTCGCCATTTATAAAGTTGCCAATACGCCCTGCTAATAACCCTACAGGTACGAGTGGTGCAACAAAATCGCCAACTTGAAGAAGTGATTTTTTACGCGTCCACGAAAAAATAGCGACGGCAGCTATAACGCCTAATGTTCCACCATGAAACGACATTCCACCTTGGTCTATTCTAAATAAATAAAGTGGGTTTTCTATAAAGTAACTAAACTGGTAAAACAATACATACCCAATACGTCCACCAAGAATAACTCCCAGCATGCTATAAAATAGGAAGTCGCTTACCTGCTCTTTAGTCCAACCAGAGTTTGGCTTTGACGCTTGGCGATTAGCAAACCACATCGCAAATGCAAAACCTATTAAATACATTAATCCGTACCATCGTACGCTTAGTGGTCCAACTGAAAAAATAATTGGATCGATTTGAGGAAACTCAAGTGACATAAAAAATAAACCTTTAGCTAAAAATCATTTTAATTGCGATAACAACAAGCAATACCGCGAAAACTTTCTTTATTGTATTTACTGGTAAATAGTGCGTTGCTTTAGCCCCTAAAGGTGCGACAAACCACGATGTAATTACAATCCCAAATAATGCGGGAAGATACACAAACCCAACAAAACCGTCTTTAAAATCTGTAACCTGCCAACCAGCACTGATGTACCCAATAGAGCCAAACAGTGCAATTACAATTCCGCATGCTGCAGCGCAACCAATGGCTTTTTTAATATCAACCGAAAAGTGGTTAAGCATAGGCACAATAAGCGCCCCGCCACCAATACCAATTAATCCCGATAGCCCGCCCATTACAGCAGAAATGCCACCTAAAATAGGACCTGCTGGTAACGGTTTTTCTGACACAGCTTTATTACGAGTAGATAGCACCATTCTTGCTGCAATAAAGACAACACTTACTGCAAATACAGTTCGTAATATTTGTTCAGGTATGAGGCTGGCTGCAAAACCACTAATAAGTGCCCCTAAAGCAACACCCGACATAACCCAAGGCGCAATTGCCCAAGGCACGTTATCATTTTTATGATGAGCCAAGGCTGAAGACGTCGAGGTAAATAATATTGAGGCAAGCGATGTTGCAATAGCAATCACTAATACATGATCTACCGAAGTTACATCGAATAAGAGTAGCAAAGCGCTGAGTACTGGGACAATAATTAAACCGCCGCCAATGCCTAATAATCCAGCTAAAAATCCGACAATACAGCCTAGTAGTGCGCAACTTGCGACCAACAGCCCTAAGTCATACATAGTTATCTCTAATACCTATTGGGAATGCATATATTAAAGGATTATTGGCATAATATATAGCACCTCTAAACATTTAGAAGTGCCGAATTATTTAGGTGTATAAAACAAATCACCGAGTTTATGATCTAGCATAAAGTTACGCGTTAAACGCAGTACTTGTTTAGCGGTAGATTGAGCCAAGCATTCAGTAAGTAATTTATCCATATCACTCACTTTTAAACGCCTTAATACCCATTTTATTTTATTGAGTGACGATAAGTTCATACTTAAGCGCCTATAACCCATTGCTATAAGTAAAATAGCACCTTCAGGATCACCGCCAAGCTCACCACACAAACTAAACGGTATTTTGTATTGCTCGCACTCACACGCTATTTTATTTAATACTCTAAGTACACCAGGGTGATATGACGTAAAAAGATCTGCCACTCGCGCATTGGCTCTATCAACCGCTAATAAGTATTGAGTTAAATCGTTACTGCCTACCGAGCAAAAATCGACTTTTTTAGACCATTCTGGGATCATAAATACACTAGAAGGTACTTCAATCATAATGCCTATTGCTGGTTTTTCTATGGTTTTCTCTGGGTATTTTTCACTTAGTTCGTAATAAGCTTGCTCGAACAAAGCGAGCGACTCTTCTACTTCTTCGTAGCCGCTGATCATTGGCAGCATTATTTTTAAATTACCTAAGCCCATATTTGCTTTAAGCATGGCTTTGAGTTGATCTAAAAATAGTTCTGGATGATCAAGACTTATACGAATACCACGCCATCCTAAAAATGGGTTTTCTTCGGTAATATTAAAGTAATCAAGTACTTTATCACCACCTATGTCTAAGGTACGCATAACCACTGGTTTTGGATGGTAGCTTTTTAATACTTCTCGGTACCAGTTTTCTTGCTCTAATTGTGAAGGAAACTGCCCTTTTTGCATAAACCACGCTTCAGTACGATACAGCCCCACGCCATCACAAATATCAACACTACTTTGCTCTGTATTGAGTTCAAGCCCTGCGTTTAATCGTAAGCTAATACGCTCACCATCGAGAGTAACAGCTTCTGAGTTTTGTTCTTCTAAAAAGCGATTATTAAGTAGGTTATCTTGATGTTGTAATCGAGTGTATTCATCGACCAACATTTGCGAAGGCGATATATATAAACGCCCTGCAAATGCATCTAAAATCATTGTTTTATTATTAAACTGCAACAAAGGTAAATCTTCGATACCCCAGATTGCCGGTATACCCATAGCTCGCGTTAAAATTGACGCATGGCTATTTACAGAGCCACTAACACTAACCACTCCCGACAAGCACCCTTTAGGTACTTCAGCAAGCATAGCGGGCGTTACTGTATTAGCGATAAGAATGGTATTAGGCGGGTAATCTTTAACTGCTCGCTCCGTGTTTACAAGATGGTGTAATACACGCAAGCCAATATCTTTAACATCAACAGCACGTTCTTTTATATATGGGTCTTGCATGGCATTAAATTGTGATATTAAACGCTCTATCACTATTTTTAGAGCGCTTTTAGCACACCAGCCTTCTTGCAATTGCATTTCAACATTATGACCTAAACTTTTAGCATCAAGTAATTGTTGGTATACATCAAATACTGCTAATGCTTCATGCGGTATAGAGTCACTTAGTGTCATTGAAAGGGTATTAAACTCTTTACGAGTGGCGGCAACTGCTTGAGTAAATAAACGTCTTTGCTCTACTACATCACTATCTTTTAAAAGTTCTATTGATTTAAAATCAAGCTTTGGAAGAAGCACAAACGCTTGGCCGATACCAATTCCTGGAGCACTCGATACCCCTTTTAAAACAGACGTTTGATGAGATGATTCATCTTGGCGTAAAACTTCTTTAATCTCAGCATGTGCTAACTGTGAAGCTAGTTGAGCTGAAAGAGTTATTAAAAACGATTCTTCATCTTGGCTAAATACACGCGCCATTTTTTGTTGAACAACAATAACGCCGAGTACTTTTTTTTGATGTACCACAGGCACAGATAAAAAAGCATTGTAGCCTTCTTCATTTACTTCGGGGGAGAGCTTAAAGCGCGGGTGAGATTTAGCAAATGCAATATTAATCGGTTCTTCGCGTTGCGCTACTAAACCAACTAAACCTTCGGTAAAACCTATTCTAAACTTACCTACCGCATCGGGGTTTAGCCCTTCGGTTGCCATAAGTACAAAATTATCTTGGCTATAATCAGCAAAATAAATAGAGCAGCACTGGGTTTTCATGGCATCTTTTACCATTTGCACAAAGCACACTAAAGCATTGTCTAAACTCGCTTGTTGCGATACAGACTCAGCAATAGATCTCAGTGTAGCCAGCATGTCCTGCTCCTTTATTTTGTACTTAGTTTTCTACCTTTTAGTTCGCCAATGATCTTTATGTTGTTCTCTCTTGTTAAAAGGCATGGCGAAAGGTGCAAACTCTTTCATTACACGTCGATAAACATCCCGTTTAAACGATACTACCTGTCTTACAGGATACCAATAACTAACCCAACGCCAATCATCAAATTCTGGATGATGAGTTTTAAGTAAGTTTACATCTTCGTCTTCACAACGTAATTTTAGTAAAAACCATTTTTGTTTTTGCCCAATACACACCGGACTAGAGTCGCGGCGGATTAATCGTTTGGGTAATTTATAGCGTAACCAATGTTTTGAACTTGCGACTATTTCTACATCTTCTGGTCGCAGCCCTACTTCTTCGTGTAATTCACGGTACATAGTTTGTTCCGGCGTTTCACCATCATCAACACCACCTTGGGGAAATTGCCAAGAATGTTGACCATAACGTCTAGCCCAAAATACCTGCCCTTGATTATTGCAAATTACAATTCCGACATTGGCACGAAAACCTTCGGCATCAATCACCTTAGTGCCTCATTTGTAAGTCGATTTTTTATGATTGTTCCACATTACCCGCAATACGGCAAACACTATTATACCCAAGCCACGTTGCGCTTTAAAATTAGGCTTTTCACAAGGGCTTAATATCAAGGTGTTACTTTACAACAATTGCATTCATTTTCGAAATAGTAACAATGCTAATTGAATTTGTGCATTAAGATAACTTTAACACGTAGTTTTACTATGCTTACTCACAGCTTGTGCATAACTTTTGTAAAACACGCTCATTTTGCAAACAAATCCACAATATAAGATCTAAAAACCCATGTTCTCCACAGAATCTGTGGATAAACTTGTTTATACATATGTATTTATCAATACAACTCTAAATTAGCTTAATCAATTATGAACGCAAATTTAAAAAATAATAATGTAGTTCAGTCACTTAACTTAATTTTCTCATTTTTTGGTGTGCATAAAATTACAGCACACACACCCTGCACAAAAAACAAACAACCCTAAAGATATCCACGGCTTAGGCTATTTGCTATCATGCTCATGATATTTATACAACTTAAATTAGTGATATGAGACCGATAAAACCACATTCAATTAATGACTTAATACAGCGCGTTAATAACATTGCAGGGCTTACACTTGGTCAATTAGCCAATGAGTATAATTTTAAAACACCTGACGATTTACTACGAGAAAAAGGCTGGACGGGACAATTAATTGAATATGTTTTAGGAGCTACAGCGGGCTCAAAGCCCCTTCCCGATTTTGAAGACTTAGGAATTGAACTTAAAACACTGCCTATTTCTTATAAAGGTAAACCGCTAGAAACAACATTTGTATCGGTTACACCTCTCATGAATGTAACCGGCATGATTTGGCATAACAGCAGTGTGCGTAAAAAACTAAACCATGTTTTATGGTTACCTATTTTAAGTGAACGCGATATAGCTCCATTTGATAGGACGATAGGCAGCGGTTTTTTATGGCAACCTACTCCTGCGCAAGATGCACTGCTACAGCGTGACTGGGAGGAGCAAATGGAGTTAATTGCACTTGGTCGAATTGATGAAATATCAGGGCATTTAGGCGATGTAATGCAAATTCGCCCTAAAGCGGCCCATAGCAAAATAGTAACCGATGCTATTGGTCCTAATGGACAAATAATAAAAACCTTACCACGTGGTTTCTATTTAAAAACGAGTTTTACTGGTGATATTTTAAAACAGCAGTTTCAGCTTTAAGTGCGCAAAAACGAAAGCTTCAATAAATAGTTATACTTTTGTGTCCCCTTTGTTTGCACTGCGTGCGCGCGTCAGCAAGTTTAACGCCTACAACTTATTCTCACCTCTTTGAATAAAAGTATCAGGCATAAAAAATCCCCGCTTGTGCGAGGATTTTATAATCTAAATTAAAAATCAGATTCTATATGAAATAGAATTACTGACCTTTAACTTCTTTAAGACCGTTGTACGGTGCTTTATCACCTAATTGCTCTTCAATACGAAGCAATTGGTTATACTTAGCAACACGATCAGAACGGCTCAATGAACCCGTTTTAATTTGACCTGCAGCAGTACCAACCGCTAAATCAGCAATTGTTGAGTCTTCAGTTTCACCTGAACGATGAGAAATAACAACAGTAAAACCAGCGTCTTTAGCCATTTTAATTGCAGCTAAAGTTTCAGTTAAAGAACCGATTTGGTTAAACTTAATTAAGATTGAGTTAGCAATACCGTTGTCGATACCACGTTTTAAAATCTTAGTGTTTGTTACGAATAAATCATCACCTACTAATTGGATTTTATCACCCATTAGTTTTGTTTGGTGTGCAAAGCCATCCCAATCAGACTCATCAAGACCATCTTCGATAGAAACAATTGGGTAACGAGTAGTAAGATCTTGTAAGAAGAAGTTAAACTCTTCAGAAGTGAATTTTTTACCTTCACCTTTAAGGTCGTAAATGTTTGCTTCTTTGTCGTAAAACTCAGATGCAGCACAATCCATCGCTAAAGTGATGTCTTTACCTAACTCGTAGCCCGCGTTTGCAACAGCAACTTTAATTGCAGCAAGTGCCGCTTCGTTAGAAGCAAGGTTAGGCGCAAAACCACCTTCATCACCAACAGCCGTTGAATGACCGTCAGCTTTAAGTACTTTAGCAAGGCTATGGAATACTTCAGCCCCCATACGTAGGCCTTCGCGGAAGTTTTTAGCACCAACTGGCTGGATCATAAATTCTTGGATGTCTACAGAATTATCTGCATGCTCGCCACCATTGATGATATTCATCATTGGAAGAGGCATTGAATAAACACCCGGTGTACCGTTTAAGTCAGCAATATGTTCGTAAAGCTCAACTTTTTTAGATTGAGCTGCTGCTTTTGCAGTCGCTAGTGATACAGCTAAGATTGCATTGGCACCTAGTTTTTCTTTATTTTCAGTACCATCTAAATCTAGCATTACTTTATCAACAGCGCTTTGTTCTAATGCGTTTTGACCAGCTAGAGCGTCTGCGATTTCGTTATTGATAAAACCAACAGCTTTTAATACGCCTTTGCCTAAATAACGTGTTTTGTCACCATCACGTAACTCTAATGCTTCGCGAGTACCTGTAGATGCACCTGAAGGTGCTGCAGCACGGCCCCATGAACCATCAGCTAAATGTACATCAGCTTCAACAGTTGGGTTACCACGCGAGTCCATAATTTCGCGACCGATTACTTTTACGATTTTTGACATCTTGTTTCCTCTATATTCCCAAAATGGTGAGTTCGACTAACTTTACTACGTTTTATATAACTTAGTCAGCCCTTAAAACAAAAAAGCCGTGCAATATGCACGGCTTTTTTAAATTATGATGACGCTTTCTGGTGGATATGAGCGGCTGCTACAAACCCTTCGAATAGCGGATGACCATCACGTGGTGTTGACGTAAATTCCGGATGGAATTGAGCGGCAATAAACCAAGGGTGATCTTTATTTTCAATAATTTCTACCAGTTTTTTATCTTCTGATAAACCAGTGAAGCTCAAACCTGCTTTTTCAAGTTGCTCTACAAAGTTATTGTTAACTTCGTAACGATGACGATGACGTTCTACAATTTCATCACTACCGTACATTTCATGCACTTTAGAACCTGGTGTTAAATGACATTTTTGTGCGCCTAAACGCATTGTGCCACCTAAATCAGATTTTTCGCTGCGTGTTTCAACATTGCCTTCAGCATCAAGCCATTCAGTAATTAAACCAACAACGGGAGCAGCAGATTTTGCATTAAACTCTGTTGAGTTAGCATCAGTAAGACCGGCAACATTTCGTGCATATTCAATAAGCGCTACTTGCATACCTAAACAAATACCTAAATAAGGCACCTTGTTTTCACGCGCATATTTAGCCGCTAATATCTTACCTTCAACACCACGACCACCAAAGCCGCCAGGTACTAAAATAGCGTCTAAATTAGATAACAGCTCAACACCTTTGCTTTCAAGATCTTGTGAATCTACGTATTGAATATTTATTGTTAAACGATTTTTAAGACCCGCATGCTTTAAGGCTTCGTTAACCGATTTGTACGCATCTGGTAATTCAGTGTATTTACCAACCATACCAATAGTCACTTCACCCGTTGGGTTAGACTCTTGATAAAGTACTTGTTCCCACTCAGCTAAATCAGCTTCAGGTAGATCTAAGTGAAAACGACGACATACGAAGTTATCTAATTCTTGCGTTTTTAATAGCGCTGGAATTTTATAAATACTGTCTACGTCAGGTAATGAAATAACCGCTTTTTCTTCTACGTTTGTAAATAATGAGATTTTTGCACGCTCATTATTTGGTAGTTTACGGTCTGAACGACAAATAAGAATATCTGGTTGAATACCTACTGAGCGTAACTCTTTAACAGAGTGCTGAGTTGGTTTCGTTTTAACTTCACCTGCAGGACCTAAAAATGGCACTAGCGTTAAGTGAATAAATAGCGCGCGTTCGCGGCCAATTTCAGTTCCCATCTGACGGATTGCTTCAATAAACGGTTGTGATTCTATATCACCTACTGTGCCGCCAATTTCTACAATAGCAATATCATAACCTTCAGCACCATCGTATACACGTTGCTTAATATCGTTAGTGATATGTGGAATAACCTGAATAGTTGCGCCTAGGTATTCACCACGGCGCTCACGACGTAATACGTCTTCGTATACACGGCCTTGTGTGAAGTTATTACGACTAGTCATTTTGGTACGAATAAAACGCTCGTAGTGACCTAAATCAAGGTCAGTTTCTGCGCCGTCTTCTGTAACGTATACTTCACCGTGTTGAATTGGGCTCATTGTGCCTGGGTCAACGTTGATGTAAGGATCCAGCTTTAAAATGGTAACATTTAAACCACGGGCTTCTAAAATAGCGGCCAGTGAAGCTGCGGCAATACCTTTACCCAACGAAGAAACAACTCCGCCAGTAACGAAGATAAATTTTGTACTCATGCGAACCCTAGAATATCAGGAATTAAAAGGAATATAACACCCAAAGAAGAGCCTTAGGGTATATCATCAAGACGGGGCGAAATTGTACCAAAACACGGCTAATCAATCCAGCTAAAATTAGTAAATACACGCACAAAAAACACACACTATTTAAGTGCTTGTTTATCTATAATGATTGACTTTACAGCAGTAAGTTTAGTTTTTTATAAAAAATAGAATTTGTACAATAAGCTACTCTCTATAAATGGGCGATTACAGTATATAAATTGACTAAGGCGTGTTGATCTTTGGTGGTTTAATTTTCAACAGCTTATTTGGTATTTAAGCAAGACAGAACCTATGATGTGTGGTTTTCCCTATAAATAGACGATAACGCAGCATAAAGGCAAGGCATACACTGCCCTTTGAGTTCTTTTTAGGGCTACTAACTCTTTGTTGCCTAGATGTATATAGGTAAGAGGCGTGAGCAGAACGCGGGAGCTTTACTCGATTTTCACTTATTCTCACATGGGTATAAGTTACAAGAGTAACGCAGGAGCAGTTACCGAGCCCACTAGGTTATAAAACTCACGCCGCGATTTAATCGCCTCTAGATTGAACAAGTTTCAATCCACAAAGTTCAACACGCCCTAAATTAGCCTGCTTTTTTTATCGCATCCCATGCGCTGTCCATTTCCTCAAAAGTCGCTGTATCAAGGCTTTTACCTTGTGCATTTAAGTAAGCTTGAACTTTTTCAAATCGGGCTGAAAACTTATTATTAGCGTTGCGCATTAATTGTTCAGGATCGCGTTTTACGTGGCGTGCAACATTAACTGTAGCAAAAAGTAGGTCGCCTATTTCCTCTGCCGTGTGATCTGAAAATGGGTCATGCTCAAGCGCTTCTTTTACTTCAAGCACTTCCTCACTCACTTTATCAAGTGCTCCATGATAGGTAGGCCAGTCAAAACCAAGTGAGGCAACACGTTGCTGAATTTTTTTAGCTTTGCTCAAGCTTGGCATATTTATAGGTATATCTTGCCAAAGCGAAGCTGTACTTTTATGTGCTTTTTCGCAGCGTTCCTGTGCTTTAATTGATTGCCATTGGTACGATAACTGCTCATCTGTTAGCTCTTTTTTATCGCCAAAAACATGAGGATGACGGCGCGTAAGTTTATCGTTAAGCTGCTCTACTACATCATTAAAATCAAATAAGTTTTGCTCTTGAGCTAGTTGCGCATAAAAAACTATTTGAAATAATAAATCACCTAGTTCGTTTTTAAGCTCACCCAAGTTGCCTGATTCGATACAATCGGCAACTTCGTAAGCTTCTTCTAATGTATGCGGCACGATAGATTTAAAATCTTGCTTGAGATCCCAAGGACAGCCATCTTCAGGATCTCGTAGTGTTTTCATTATATTAAGTAGCTTTGTAAGCGCTGTATTATTATTCATATTTAATGTCCACGCTTGGCATCGTGCACGCCTTCAATTTGGTGTAACTTTGAAAGCACACGATTGGTACCAGACAAATCATGCACTTCTATTTGCATGGTAAATACTGCTAACTGATTATCTCCTACCGTGTTTACATTCATATTAAGTACGTTCACTTTTTCGTTAGCTAACACTGAACTTATGTCACGTATTAAACCCGACCTGTCGCTCGCTTCAATTTTAATACTTAGTGCATAGGAGCCATTAATATCATCAGACCAACTTACCGATATTACGCGCTCTGGGTGCTGAGTTTTTAAATTGTTAAACGAGTCACAATCTTCTCGGTGAACACCAATACCACGCCCTTGAGTTATATAACCAATAATTTCATCACCCGGCACTGGGCGGCAACATTTAGCTACATGGCTCATTAAGCTACCAACGCCATCAACCACTATGCCATTTTTATCACCCGTTACTTTGCTAGGTGCTTTAATACGAATAACCGGCTCATCTTCTGTCCGATCACTTACAAAGTTAAGCATTTGATTTAAACGTACATCGCCTGCACCAATCGCAACCATTAAGTCATCAAGTTCTTTAAAATTAAAACGCTTAATGGCGGGCTCTAAATCTTTGTAAGTTAAATTGAGCTTTTGAAGTTCACTGTCGAGAATATCTTTACCCGCACTTAAGTTTTTGTCGCGGTCGAGCTGTTTAAACCAGTGATGAATTTTAGCTCTAGCACGAGATGACTTAATGTACCCTAATGACGGGTTTAACCAATCACGACTTGGATTTGGTTGTTTTTGGGTCAGTATTTCTACCTGATCGCCTGTTGTAAGTTGATGCGTAAACGGTACTATTTTACCAAATATTTTTGCGCCAATACACCGGTGCCCAACGTTTGAGTGAATATAGTAAGCAAAATCGAGTGGTGTTGCGCCAAGTGGTAAATCAATAATGTCGCCGCTTGGAGTAAATATGTATACGCGGTCTTCGACCACTTGGTTTTTAAGCTCTTCAGCTAAATCGCCGCCATCGACTACTTCTTCTTGCCATTGTAATAATTTACGTAGCCAGCTGATTTTTTGCTCATAACCTGAGCCGCGCCCTGGCAGTGCACCTTCTTTATATATCCAATGCGCAGCAACACCAAGCTCTGCATCTTGATGCATATCGCTGGTACGAATTTGAATCTCTACCGTTTTACCTTCAGGTCCAAATACTACGGTATGAATAGACTGATAGCCGTTTTGTTTTGGCGTCGCTACATAATCGTCAAATTCTTTATTAAGGTGGCGCCAATTTGTGTGTACGATTCCCAGCGCGCCATAACAATCTTGTAAGCGCTCAACTACAACTCGCATTGCACGAATATCGAAAAGCTGATCGAATTCGTAATTTTTTTGCGCCATTTTTTTGTAAATACTGTAAATATGCTTAGGACGCCCATACACTTGCGCCTCAATACCTGCCTCTTTCAAACGGCTTTTAACCTGTTCAACCATATCTTCCATATAGGCTTCTCGGGCTAAGCGCTTATCGTCAAGTTGCTTGGCTATACTTTTATATATATCAGGGTGAAGGTATCTAAACGATAAGTCTTCAAGCTCCCACTTTAATTGCCCTATACCTAATCGGTTGGCTAGTGGTGCAAAAATGTCGGCTGTTTCTTTTGCTGCAATTACACGTTCTTCTTCGTTGGCATCTTTTACATTGCGTAAGTGGCAAACCTGCTCAGCTAATTTAATAACCACGGCGCGCACATCTTCCACCATAGTTAATAGCATTTTTCGAATATTATCGACCTGTACATTGCCTTTACCCTGATGCGATAAAGTACTAATTGTAGCCATTTGTGCTACACCCGTTAGAAGCATTGCTACGTTATTACCTAGCTGCTCTTCAACGGTTTCAAGCGACACTAAGTCACTTAAAAAATAAGGTGTTAAATACGCAGTAGCTAGCGATTCAGCATCAAGGTTTAATTCAACTAAAATCTCGACCATTTCAATGGCCATATTTTGTCGACTTTCGTTATCGCAATTAACACATAGTGCTTGCGCTTGATTTAATAACTCAGACCTTTCGGTAGAAAGGTCGAGTGATTTAAGACGAGAGGCAAAATCACCTGTTTCATCTTGTTGATGCGATTGACGTGTAGCTACCATAATGCGCTCTACCTCCGTTGAAATAACGCCATTGTTTCGATATGTCCTGTATGAGGAAACATATTCATTAGCCCTATTTTATTAAGCTCAAAGCCTGCTTGCGAAACAATAGCGCTGTCACGGGCTAAGGTAACAGGGTCGCAAGAAACATATAAAATTGTTTTAAACTGCTTTAAAGGTAATTGCTCTAATACAGCCATTGCACCGGTGCGAGATGGATCAAGTACGAGTACATTTAAATTATCAGTAAACCATTGTGCTTTTTCAATTTTTTGCGTTAAATCAAAACAATGAAATTGCGTATTATCAATAGAGTTAGTTTGCGCATTTTGAGTAGCCATTGCAACCGCAGAAACAACTCCTTCAACACCAATTACCGTTTTCGCTTGTTTTGCCAGCACTAGTGAAAAATTACCAATACCACAAAATAAATCTAATATATTTTCATCACCATTTAAATTAAGCCAATTTGCGGCTTGCTTGAGCATAGCCTGATTAACCTGCGCATTTACCTGAATAAAGTTACCTAAACCAAATTCAAACTTAAGGTCAAACTCATCCAGGTAATAAAATGGCATTGCTGTATGTGAGTGATCAATTACATCAGTTTCACTTTGCCACACAATATTGTATTTATAATTTGCAGTTGTTTGCTCAACTAACCCTTTAATTTCATCAGGTATTGCTTTTGTATGGCGAATAACAACAAAATTTTGCTCATCACTTTGACACAATTGTAGATGGCTTATACTGTGCAACGCTTTATGCTGATTAATTATTTTATCAAATAGTGTAAATACATCTACAAACGCTTCACTTAATATGGCGCACTTATTAATACTTACAATATTTTTTGAACCACTTGCTCTGTAACCTACCCTCATTTTTTTAGCTGCTTTATCAAACATCACCGCTATACGAGCGCTGCGTCTGTAATGCGTAGGCTTGCTTAATAATGGCTCTTGCCAATTTAAATTATTTTGTTTAGCAAACTTTTCAAACAACTGATTTACTGCCGCTTGTTTTTCAACAACTTGTTGGCGTGCATCTAAGTGTTGTAATTGACAACCGCCACAGTGATTATAATGCTCACAAAAAGGAGTTACGCGTGACTCACTTGCTTTGATAACCTTTTGAGTAACCGCACTACTATAGCGCGCTTTATCATCAACAATAGTTGCTTTAACTTGTTCGTTAGGTAAAGCACCACTAACAAAACACACTTTATTATTATGTTTAGCTATACCACGACCTTGATGATCCATTGCTGTTATATCGAGCACTACGGATTGCTTTTGTAGTGGCTTTTTTTTGGCTTTAAAAATTTGTGCCATTAGGTGTTACCTTAAATGCTTATTGGTTAAAACAATTAATCTGCTGCTATCGTAGATGCTTTGAGAATAGGTGTTGAACCGTATATACTCAAAGCATACTAATAATGATAAAAATGCTTCCATTATGACCAAATTAGGCTTACGCGATTCTGTTTTAACACTGACCCTGATCCCGACGGTGATCATTGGATTACTACTTGGTGGTTATTTTACAATAAATCGTTACATTGAGCTTGATGAAATTTTATATCAGCAAGGCGCAACTATTTCAGAGCCTCTTGCAATTGCGCTCGAGCAGCCCTTAATAGAAAAAAACATACAATTACTTAGCCGTTTAATTAGCTACACGCATAACAAACACTCTCCAGCTATAAAGTCGATTGCAATTTTTGATAATGACAACAAGCTACTAATGACCAGCAATTATCATCGCTCTTTTGATAAACTAATTAATCAAAAATCGCTGCAAAACTTAAATACGACTCAAATACAAGTCTCAGACGAGTTGATTACCTTTTTCAGTCCAATCATTAATCACTCTACTCATGATTCAAAATGGGACCCATCTGCATTTCAATCTCCTTTGGGCACCGTTATCTTACAGTTAAATAAAGATCAAGCTGTAATAGGTCAACAGCGTGCTCTGCTAATTAGCGGAATTGTAATTATTATCTCGTTAGTTTTTGCTGCTATTTTAGCATTAAGATTAAGCCGCATGTTTATGACGCCGTTAAATAAGTTAGTGCTCGCAACCGACAAACTCGTAGAAGGTAAAAGAAGTACGGGCTTAAACGATAGTATGATTGGTGAGTTTGAACTACTTCGTGAAGGCTTAAATACAATTGCTCAAACTATGGTGATGCAAAAAGATGAAATGCAAAAAAACATCGATCAAGCAACCAGCGACTACCGCGAAACACTAGAGCAATACGAAACTCAAAATATTGAACTCACTATGGCTAAAAAAGAGGCGCAAGATGCTAACCGCGTTAAGTCAGACTTTTTAGCAAAAATGAGTCACGAATTACGTACACCTTTAAATGGTGTAATGGGCTTTACTCGTCAGCTTTATAAAACGCCTCTTAATAAACATCAAAAAGATTATCTTGATACTATTATGCTCTCAGCAAATAGCTTAATGACTATTATTAGTGATATTTTAGACTTCTCTAAACTTGAAGCTGGTGCAATGGAACTTGAATCAATTCAGTTCCAATTACGCGATGCAATTAACGAAGTAATGACTTTACTTGCACCTAGTGCGCACGATAAACAACTTGAACTGTCTATTTATATCAATCCACAAGTACCTGATAATTTAACAGGCGATCCAACTCGCTTTAAACAAGTACTTATAAATTTATTAAGTAATGCAATTAAATTCACTGAAAAAGGCTCAATAAAGGTCGATATAAGCTATCGATTACTTGACGAGGAACGTGCATCTGTACTGGTAGCTGTTACCGATACAGGCGTAGGTATTCCTATGGATAAGCAAGACTCTTTATTTACCCCTTTTGGTCAGGCTGACTCAAGTATTACACGTAAATTTGGTGGAACTGGCTTGGGGTTAATTATTACTAAGCACATTGTTGAAGCAATGAGCGGGCGCATAACATTAAACTCAGCGCCAGGTAACGGAACCTGCTTTACCTTTAATAGTATATTTAGATTACCCAATCATGTATTTACAGACGATCTACCAAGCAAATCACTTGTTGGTAAACGTATTTTATATTTAGAGCCACATGAGCATACTCATCATGCTGTTTTATCATTATTAACGCAGTGGCAAACTAATGTTACAGCTTGCTTTAACGAAACCAGCTTTTTAGATGCTATAAAAAATAAAGACTTTAAATACGATATTTGTCTAATTGGTCATATGGCTTCTGTTGATGATATGCAACGCCTAAAAAGCTATGTAAAAGCGGTACGCGAATCCACCGATTACTTATACTTAATGCTTAATACAGTATCGCATAATATGCGTGAAGCCTTTATTGGCAGCGGTGCAGATGCATGTTTAAGTAAACCGCTTAATCATCGTAAGCTGTGTGAGGTGCTTGCAGCTCCTTATCGACTAGACCATCCGGTACATAATATTGAACAAAATGAGCAACAATTACTTCCTCTTAAAGTGCTTATTGCTGATGATAACGATGCAAATTTAAAGCTAATTAATACATTACTTGCCGAACAAATTGAAGTGATCGACACAGCTTATAATGGTTCACAAGCTTACAGTTTAAGTAAAAGCCATAAATACGATATCATTTTTATGGATATACAAATGCCAATTATGGATGGCATTACTGCATGTAAGCTTATACAAGAGTCATCTCTAAACGAAGATACTCCTATTATTGCTGTAACAGCGCATGCACTGCATAGCGAAAAAGAACAACTTCTTAAAGATGGTTTCAAAGGCTACTTAACTAAGCCAATTGATGAGGATATGCTAAGACAAATTATTAGTGACCATAGCCCACAAACACCTATTAATCGCGACAAAACAAAAAATGATATACCGCAAAGCCCTGCCCCATTTGAAAGCAACCGAATCGATTGGGCACTTGCTTTACAACGAGCTGGTGGTAAAAGTGAACTCGCATCAGAAATGCTTAATATGCTGCTATTGAGTGTGCCAGAAACGCTCAACCTACTGGTTAAAGCAATTGAGGAAAAAGACTGCCAACAAGTACTGACTATCGTTCATAAATTTCACGGAGCATGTTGTTATACAGGTGTACCAAAGCTTAAATTATTAGCCGAGACTATCGAAACTTCACTTAAAAACAAATGCGTACTTGAAAATATTGAGCCTGAACTTTTTGAGTTACAAGATGAACTTGAAAACTTGCTTATAGATGCAAAGTTAAACGATAAAAACAAAAAAGACGCGCTATAAGCGCGTCTTTTCAAAACTAAAAATAATTAAGAACGCGCTTCGATCATTAATCGTTTCATATCACGAACGGCTTTATCTAATCCATCAATTGCGGCTCGGGCAATAATTGCGTGACCAATATTAAGCTCATAAATTTCAGGCATTGCGGCTATAGGCTTAACGTTATGATAATGAAGCCCATGTCCGGCATTTACAATTAAGCCCAAGCTTGCTGCATATTTAACGCCTTTTCGAATATGCTCTAGCTCTTTGCTTAAATCAATATCGTTTGTTGCATCAGCGTAAGCACCAGTGTGAATTTCAACATAAGGCGCACCACATTCTTTTGCTGCATCTAATTGTGCTTTGTCTGCATCAATAAATAACGAAACTTTAATACCAGCTTCGCTGAGTGTTTTAGTCGCTGCTTTTATTTTTTCAATATTCCCAGCAACATCTAAACCACCTTCTGTAGTTAACTCTTCGCGTTTTTCAGGTACTAAGCATACGTATTCTGGTTTAACTTCGAGTGCAATCGCTATCATTTCATCGGTAACGGCAGTTTCAAGGTTCATACGGGTTTGAATAGTTTTAGCCATTACATAAACGTCACGATCTTGAATGTGGCGACGGTCTTCACGTAAGTGAATCGTAATACCGTCTGCACCAGCATGCTCTGCTACGCTCGCTGCATGTGCTGGATCAGGATAGCTTGTACCACGTGCTTGGCGAAGCGTTGCAATGTGATCAACGTTTACACCCAAAAGAATATCTTTCATTATTTTACCTGTAAAATTACGTTTATTGAGAGGCCGTAAATAACTCACGGCTTTTTAATGGCTTATTACCTAGTAATGGTTTTAATAGATATCGGCTTAATTGCTTAGCCATATATAACACATCACTTTGGCTAAAGTCATGGTTTGCAATAGCATTAAGCTGCAAGCCACTAAAGCCTGAACGAGTGTCATCTTGTATTAAAAATCCAACTTCGGGGAAATAACTATACGTTTTCGTTTCATCTATTGGCTCACCGCTAGCATCAAAATTAAAATCAACACCATAACCAAGTAGCTCTAATAATTGAAATTCGTATGAGCGAAGAACAGCTTGTAAATTAGCGCCACTATTTAAGTTCTCTAAATGAGTTTTATATAAATGAAATACTTGTTCAATAGGCTCATTAATTGGCACTATTCGGTTAGTCAGCTCATTTAAATAAAAACCACAGTAAAGCTCATCCCCTTTTAAAAAAAGAGACCTGCCATGTAATTCAAACTTATTAATATATTTTAAGTCGTACTTGCCATTGTAATGAACAAGCAGCGATTGGAAAGGTTGTAACTGTGCTTTATGTTTAGTGGCCTGGCGACCACTAATACGTGCGAGCATTCTAAGCTGACCAACGCCCTCTACAAGCATATCAAGCATCACTTGAGAGTCACTATAGGGACGTCGATGCAATAAATAAGCAGTGTAGAAGTCGCTATCCATAAACTATATCGCTTATGAGTTTAGTCTTCACCATAACCTAGGCTACGCAGTGCACGCTCATCATCAGCCCAACCCGATTTAACTTTCACCCAAAGCTCTAAAAACACTTTATTATCAAGCATTTCTTCAATATCTTTACGTGCTTCACGACCAATGGTTTTTAGCTTTTCGCCTTTATTACCAATAACCATGCGTTTTTGTGTTTCGCGCTCAACCAAAATTAATCCATTGATGTGCCAAACACCGTTTTCTTGCCACTTAAACTGCTCAATTTCAACAGTTACAGAGTACGGAAGTTCTTCACCCATAAAGCGCATTAGCTTTTCACGGATGGTTTCAGCAGCCATAAAGCGCATTGAACGGTCAGTTACGTAATCATCTGGAAAGTAAAATTCACAAGGCTGTAAGCGCTTAGTTACTTCAGCTTTAATTAAATCAACGTTTTTACCTTGCTTAGCTGATACTGGCATAATGCCGATAAAATCAAACTTATCACCTAACCACTTCATATGAGGTAGTACAAGATCACGGTCTTTCACTTGGTCTATTTTGTTAATAACCAACAGCACAGGTTTACCACTTTGCGATACTTTATTGAGTACCATGTCGTCATCGGCATTCCAATGAGTGCCTTCAACTACAAATACAATAAGTTCTACATCGCCAATTGAACTAGATGCTGCACGATTCATTAAACGGTTAATTGCTCGTTTTTCTTCAACGTGTAGCCCTGGTGTATCAATATAAACCGCTTGGTGTTTACCTTCGGTATGAATACCCATAATACGATGGCGTGTTGTTTGTGGTTTACGTGAGGTAATACTTACTTTTTGCTCAATAATTTCATTGAGTAAAGTTGATTTACCAACGTTTGGACGTCCTACAATTGCGACCATGCCACAAAACGTATCTACATCGCCTTCGCGATGTTGTATTAAGGTATCAAGATTCATTTTTAATTATCTTCAATGCTTTTTCAGCAGCTTTTTGTTCGGCTTTTCGGCGCGAGCTACCAACAGAAATTATGCTATCCATTCCATCAACAATACATTCAACCGTGAATGTTTGATTGTGTGCTTGGCCTTGTGTATCAACAACGGTGTAGCCAGGTAAAGGCAACTTACGGCCTTGTAGATGCTCTTGCAGCAGGGTCTTCGGATCTTTTTGATTAAGCCCTGGTGAAATAGCATCCAAGCGTGATTCGTACCACGCTAATATTAGATCGCCGCAGCTATCAATACCTGAATCTAAAAATGCAGCACCAATAATAGCCTCTACTGCATCGGCAAGCGTTGACTCGCGACGAAAACCGCCACTTTTAAGCTCGCCAGGACCTAAGCGTAAATAATCACCCAGACCAAATTCAAGTCCAAACTCAGCAAGAGTTTGACCACGTACAAGTGTAGAGCGCATGCGGCTTAAATCGCCTTCACGCGCTTTAGGAAATTTAGCATAAAGTGCATTCGCAATTACAAAGCTCAAAATAGAGTCACCTAAAAATTCTAGTCGCTCATTGTGTTGACCTTTGTGGCTGCGGTGCGTCATTGCTTGTTCAAGTAAACCTTGATCAGCAAACTCATAGCCAATTTTTTTATATAGTTCGGTTACATTTTTTTTCATTGTTACTGAATATTACCTAGGCGCTCAAAACGAACACCAGTTGGAACCCATCCTGGTAAAAAATCATCAGGGCCATTCTCAAATTCAAAACTCATCCATATAAAGACAGCTTTACCCACCAAGTTTTCTTTTGGTACAAAACCCCAAAAGCGACCATCTTCACTATTGTCACGATTATCGCCCATCATGAAATAATGATCCGCAGGTACAACCCATTCATCAGAAGGTGTGCCTGGTTGTTTATAGTATCGCCCTTTTCTTTCAGCTCGTTCAGGATAAATTAAAATATCATGACCATCGTCAGTTAAAGACTCAGTTAAACGCACAGAGGTCTTTCCATTTAAATTGAATTCGCCGTTTTTGATGATTTCCATATCAATTTTATTGTACTCATTACACACCAAGTTACCTTGTTGTGTTTCACCCTCTTTACAATTTGGCTGAATAAACAAACGTTTATCACGATAAACAATCTTATCGCCAGGTAGCCCAATCGTTCTTTTTATATAGTCGATATTTTCATTTAACGGAAATTTAAAAAC
The DNA here is from genome assembly GCF_011378875.1 of Pseudoalteromonas sp. Z9A5. Taxonomy (NCBI): domain Bacteria; kingdom Pseudomonadati; phylum Pseudomonadota; class Gammaproteobacteria; order Alteromonadales; family Pseudoalteromonadaceae; genus Pseudoalteromonas; species Pseudoalteromonas sp. Z9A5. The sequence continues at coordinate 73,749 of NZ_WTLC01000013.1, read as the reverse complement.
AACAACATCACCGCGTGATGGTTTATCTACATCTACCAACTGCGTTCGCCAAACAGGATCTTTTATTCCATAAGCGTATTTTTGTACTAAAATAAAATCACCTACTAACAGTGTAGGCATCATTGAACCCGATGGAATTTGAAACGGTTCAAAAATAAACGATCTAAAAATAGTAATTGCTGCAATCATAGGAAAAATTGACTTTGCCGTTTCAGTTACTACTGGTTCTGGCGCTATTAACGCCACTGTCTCTTCATCTAACGGAGCACCTGCAGACTTTTGCGCCATATCTAGAAGCGCTTGCCTTTTAGGTGCATATATTAAGTGATCTATTAACCATATTAAACCTGAGCCTAAAGTTAATAACACCAAAAAAACTGAAAAATAACCAGCCATTTATAATCCTTTGTTTTATTTACCAACTTTTAAAATAGCTAAAAACGCTTCTTGAGGTACTTCAACATTACCTACTTGTTTCATACGTTTTTTACCATCTTTTTGCTTTTTAAGTAGCTTTTTCTTACGACTTACATCACCACCGTAACACTTAGCAATTACGTTTTTACGTAATTGTTTTACCGTGGTACGTGCAATAACATGTTGCCCAATAGCTGCTTGAATCGCAATATCAAACATTTGACGAGGAATAAGCTCTTTTAATGCATCAGCTAACTGACGACCGCGAGACTGTGCACCATCTCTGTGAACAATAATCGCAAGTGCATCAACGCGCTCACTATTAATTAAAATATCTACACGCACCATGTCTGATGTTTGAAAGTGCTTAAAGTTATAGTCAAGCGATGCAAAACCACGACTTGTTGATTTTAATTTATCAAAAAAGTCCATTACCACTTCAGCCATAGGCAGCTCATACGTAACAGCTACTTGCTTACCGTGATAAGTCATTTTAGTTTGGCTACCACGTTTTTCAATACATAAGGTAATAACATTACCCAGGTATTCTTGAGGTACCAAAATATTAGCTTCAACAATCGGTTCACGAATTTCTAAAATATCGTTTACTGCAGGTAAATCAGACGGGTTATCAATCTGGAATGTACCTTCTTTAGTAACTATTTCATAGATTACTGTAGGTGCAGTTGTTATTAAATCAATATCGTATTCACGCTCTAAACGCTCTTGAATGATTTCCATGTGCAGCATACCTAAAAAGCCACAACGGAAACCAAAACCTAGCGCTGTTGAATTCTCTGGTTCAAAGAATAACGACGCATCGTTTAAGCTTAATTTATTAAGCGCATCGCGGAATGATTCATACTCATCTGATGCAATTGGAAACATACCTGCATAAACCTGTGGCTTAATTTTTTGAAAGCCTGGTAAACGAAGTGGTGCAGCATTTTTTTGATGAGTAATAGTGTCGCCTACTGGCGCACCATGTATCTCTTTTATGCCAGCAATAACAAAGCCTACTTCACCCGTTCTTAAAATACCGGTATTAGTTTGCTTAGGTGTAAACACACCTACTTGGTCAGCTGTATGTATATGCTCGTTCGACATTATTTTTATTTTGTCGCCAATGCGTAATTCACCATGCTTAATACGCACTAGTGATACCACGCCTTGGTATGGGTCAAACCAAGAATCTATAATAAGAGCTTGTAGAGGTCCATCTGTGTTACCTACTGGTGGCGGAACGTCTCTAACAATCATTTCAAGTACTTCAGCAATACCTACGCCTGTTTTAGCGCTACATTGCACTGCATCTAATGCATCAATACCAATAATTTCTTCAATTTCTTCTGCAACACGCAAAGGATCTGCTTGTGGTAAATCTATTTTATTAAGTACTGGAATTACTTCTAATTCCATTTCAATAGCGGTGTAACAGTTAGCTAATGTTTGTGCTTCAACACCTTGACCTGCATCAACAACAAGTAGTGCGCCTTCACACGCAGCTAAAGAACGTGATACTTCATAAGTAAAATCGACGTGTCCTGGAGTATCAATGAAATTAAGCTGATAGGTTTCGCCATCGTTCGCTTTGTAATTCAACGTTACACTTTGCGCTTTAATGGTAATACCACGTTCGCGCTCAATATCCATTGAATCCAAAACTTGTTTTTGCATTTCACGGTCTGTTAAACCGCCACAAACTTGGATCAAACGATCTGAAAGGGTCGATTTACCATGGTCAATATGGGCGATGATCGAAAAATTACGGATATGCTTCATAAACTGGATTCTATACTTCTATTTTAATGGACTAATTATGAATACCGAAGTGACTTGAAAATACTTGCTGTAGGATGCCACAAACTCAGTGCGTAAAACACAGATTCCGCTTGCGCTTTTTAAGATGGGTTATAAATATTTTATTTATTATTAAACAACAAGTTATATAAAATAAACTTGCCTTGTTATATAAGATAAAACGATATTAAAAACCACCACTCCCTGTATTTCCAAGTTACTTTGGTATAAAACGACAATTTTACATTTAATTGGCGTCAATCACCATCTATTTGAGTTAAAGGGATACTAATTGGGTGAATTTTTATTACTTTTATATCGTGTTTGAGCGATTTAACCTGAGTTTTAGCTATAAAAAAGCCTGTAATTCCGCCAAATGCAGCAGCTAAAATTTGCCACCCTTCTGCAACTTTAAAAAGTTCAGACGCAGCTAAAGCAAAAGTAAGGCTTAAAAATAGTGGAACCATGTACACAGCAAAGGCATGTTTAACTACATGGCTGTCGTCTAACGATAAAGTAACTTTTTGACCTATCGAAACAGATGAGTCAAATTTATAGGGAAGTGTTTTTTTAGCAGTACCAAATAATTTGCTAAAGACTTGTGAGCCACAACGACCATTACAGCCTGCACAAGCTTGCTTTTGCTCTGCTTCTAAATCTGCAATGTGGCCGTTAATGGCCACAACGGTGAGAGTTTGTTCAATCATAACAATCCTTACGAATCGTTTATAACGCGCGAGTTACTGACTCTGCAATTGCTTTTGCGGTCATACTCGGTACATTACCAACAACCGATACATCAAAATTACCGCCATTATGCACATATACAGTCGTTGCACCAGAAGTTAATGCTCCGCTTAAACGCTTGCCAGGTAAAGGTCTTTGTATAAATACTGATACTTCAACAAACCCGTCTGAATATAGGTAATAGTCTGTTAATTCATTATTTAAATCTAACTTATGTCTATCTGATTTTAATAATTTAAACCCATCAGGTACCCAGCTTATTTCCCAATTAGTTGCTTCATTTTCTGTATTTTCAAGAACACTTTCAGGTAAAGGCGTTGGGAAATTACGATTTAGCACTTCAAGAAGCATGTTTGCAGGCTGCTCAGTTACGCTGATATGCGTTAACTGTAGCTGCTCTAATGCATCACCTTCATGATTTACATAGGCCGCTTTTAATAATAAAGACGACTCCATATCAAGCCAAATCCAGTAGTTATATTTGTATTCGTCTTTAGATTCAATGCGTACTAATTGAGCTGCTCGCCCTGCTATACGTCCTTTGCCACCAAGTACAAAATCATAGTGCGCGCTTAGGCGATCTATATCTTTAAATAGTACTTCAGGAATAGGTCCTGCAATTGAATCTGTTTTAAGTGAATAAGGTTCTGATTGTGGCTCAAAGTAAGTAACCTGATCATCAACTCGCACCATTTCAAGACCTGCGCCATTGAGTAAGCTTAAGTGTTCAAGTTCGGTATTACCTTGCTTTGCATGAACCCAGCGATACGGTTCCATCGTTTTACCTTTAACAACTACAAATGAAGCGTCAAAATTACGATTATGAACAGCATCAGCCATTTTGAGTAATAAATCTTTAGCGGGGTTTGTGTCGCTCGCAAACGCATTAAAGCTTAATGCAAACGACAGAACAAAAGTGATTACTTTCATTTAATTAGTTTTTTTCCTCTTGTGCTTTCGTATCATTTTGCGCTGTTTGCAGCGAGTTAGCAACACGAGCTTGGCGTTGATGCTCTAAAACAAGTGCTCCAATACGCTGTTGCTGTAATTCACGTAAGCCTTCTTCTGCATTTTCAAGTGCAGGTTCAGATGAGTAACTCACTGGCGATGCCATACCTGCAAGAGGCGTTGTTTGCAGTAGCGGTATTTCGCTTTGTTGCTCGTTATTACCTTGCGGTAATGTGTTAACACCAACAATAGCAAACATTGCTACGCTAGCGGCAATTGCAAGTTGAGCAACTGGTTTACGCCAATTAAAAGCAACGACTTTATTATCTTGCTCTGTATCACTTTTTGGCTGAGGTTGTTTGTTTGACTGACTAAAGTCAGCATAAACAGGTTCGCTTTCAAGTGCGAATGCAACGCGGTCACTTATATCAATATGTATGTCGTCGTTATTTTTTTGAGCACGCATCGCATCACCAATTAACGCATAACGACCAAACGTAGTTACATCTTGCTCTGCAATTTTTGCATCTGTTAGATGTTGTTCGCCATCAAGTAATGCTGATAACGCTTCGTTATCTAACTTGTTAAGGTGTGCTTTTGTCATACTAAGACTCGCCTATTAATGGGTGTAATTTATTATCTATTGCTTCGCGGGCACGAAATATACGCGAACGTACCGTACCGACTGGGCAATCCATTACTACGGCTATTTCTTCATAGCTCATCCCTTCAATTTCTCTGAGGGTGATCGCAGTTTTAAGGTCTTCAGGCAAACTATCAATCGTACTAAAAATAACAGCGCGTACTTCTTCGCTTAACAGCAAATTTTCAGGGGATGCATTTGAGCGCATCGAATCCGCGCAGTCATAAAACTCTGCTTCTTCAGCGTCTATATCATTTGCTGGCGGTTTACGACCCTGTGCAACTAAGTAATTTTTAGCACAATTAACGGCAATACGGTATAACCAAGTATAAAAGGCACTATCACCTCTAAAGTTAGGAAGCGCACGGTAAGCTTTAATAAATGCTTCTTGTGCTACATCTGCAACATCACCTTGATTCGACACATAACGTGAGATCAAACCTGCAATCTTGTTTTGATACTTCTTTACTAATAGGTTAAAGGCATTTTTATCGCCTTCCTGAACCCTTTTTACTAGCACTAAATCCAATTCCTGCTCGCTCATTCGAGCCGGTACTCCTATGTCTGATTTTTGCTTGTTATTTATATTATCGCCATTGTTCACAAATACTATGACTTCCATATGAATAAAAAGTTCTGCTTAATATTATTTTTATATAAATTAGTTCTAAATAACGACGCTAAGCCATTAAAATCACTACGTAGTAATATGACAAATATGGTACAACTACATATATTAAAAACAAATATTGCTCTATTACGAGCATTGTAACCGCAAAGTACCCCTGACATGAACCAAAATAAACATCATATTGCAGATGTCGCTATTATAGGTAGCGGCGCAGCGGGCTTATCACTTGCCTTGTCTTTAGCTAACTATTGTAACGTTACCGTGATCAGTAAGGGAGCGCTTACCGAAGGCTCTACACTTTATGCTCAAGGTGGCATAGCAGCAGTATTTGATAAACAAAATGACAGCATTGAGTCTCACGTAGAAGATACCCTCGATGCAGGTGGCGGTTTGTGCGACAGAGACGCCGTTCATTATACTGCGAGTAACGCTCATGATTGCCTGCAATGGTTAATTGATCAAGGCGTGCCTTTTGATATGGAGTTTGATAGCAAAGGTAAAGAGCGTTTTCATTTAACGCGCGAAGGTGGTCATAGCCATCGTCGTATTTTGCATGCTGCTGATGCGACTGGTAAAGCGGTGCAAACTACACTAATTAGCCAAGTTAAAATTCATAAAAACATTACGCTTCTTGAGCAATATAACGCAATTGACTTAATTACAGATAAAAGTGCAGGTAAAACTGGCTCACACATTGAAGGTATGTATGTGTGGAACAAAAAAGCTAAAAAAGTAGAAACAATTTCAGCAAAATTTGTGGCCCTTGCAACCGGTGGCGCTAGCAAAGTGTACTTGTATACATCAAATCCAGACGTTTCAAGTGGTGATGGTATTGCTATGGCTTGGCGCGCTGGGTGTAAAGTCGCCAATATGGAATTTAATCAATTTCATCCAACAAGTTTATATCATCCAGAATTACAAAACTTTTTAATTACTGAAGCAATGCGTGGCGAAGGTGCTTATTTAAAACGCCCTGACGGCACTCGTTTTATGAAAGACTTTGATGAACGAGAAGAACTTGCTCCGCGCGATATTGTTGCTCGCGCAATCGACTTTGAAATGAAACGCCTTGGCGCTAACTGTGTGTACCTTGATATAAGCCATAAAGATCAAGAATTTATTATTGAGCACTTCCCTACTATTTACGCAAAATGTTTAAGTGTAGGTCTTGATATAACAAAAGAAGCGATTCCGGTTGTACCCGCAGCTCACTATACTTGTGGCGGCGTAATGACAGACTTTAACGGTAAAACCGATTTAGACAATTTATATGCTATAGGTGAGGTTGCATACACAGGCTTACATGGTGCAAACCGTATGGCAAGTAATTCACTATTAGAGTGTATTGTTTTTGCTCACGCTGCTGCAAAAGATATTTTAAGCAAAATTGAACGCGCACCAGAACCGATTGCTCTTCCTCACTGGGATGAAAGCCGTGTTAGTAACTCAGATGAAGAAATTGTAATTACTCATAATTGGCATGAATTACGTTTGTTTATGTGGGATTACGTGGGAATTGTTCGCTCAACCAAACGTTTAGAACGTGCGCTTCACAGAGTTGAGTTACTACAGCAAGAGATACACGATTACTACGCTAACTTTAGAGTAAGTAATAACTTATTAGAACTACGTAATTTAGTACAAGTTGCTGAATTAATTATTAGAAGTGCAATGGAACGTAAAGAAAGTCGAGGTTTGCATTATACTATTGACTATCCAAAGCAAAATAAAAACCCAAAACCTACTATTTTAACGCCGCGTTAAATAACGCACGTTTTAACCTTACATAGCTTTGTTCATTAACACCATTGGCTGATATTATTAGCCAATGGTTTGTATTAAAACCTTTAATATACAACCAAATACTATTACCAAATAAGCGACTTTTAATGCTTATCTCACCTTGAATTTTTAACGTAGTACTTTCAAATCTAAATTGGTTAGGCTCTAATATAATTGTACCTTGCAGTGGGTGTGCAGCTAATATTTTACGCCAAACAAATAACCCACTTAACGCATTAACAACGATGCAGAAAATCATTGCCGTAATTGAGCTTAAAAATAAACATAATATTAAAGCAAGCATACAAAAAAAGACCACAATCGGTTTGTGGTCTGCTTTATTTTCTGTAACCGTAAATCTATACACGAACTCTATCTAGAATAAGCTGAACCATGGCATTTAACTGCTCATCTTTACATTCTTGATGACCCATAAACCATGCAAACAAATCAGGGTCTTCTTCTGTTAATAAACGTTGAAAAATAGCTTGTTGTTCTGCGCTCAAAGAATCGTATGCGTCTTCAACAAACGGCATAAACAAAACATCTAGCTCTAACATACCACGACGACAAGCCCAACGAATACGTGCTTTACTATGAATCTCGACCATTTTAAACCTCATACTTAATTGCCCCAAGTTTAACAAATACAAGCCTATTTAGCAGCTATTAATCTCTCATTAAAGAATAAATCGACGCTGCCTATTGCTAGTCTGTACCATACGTATTAACTGCGTTATTATGTCACTTCATTTATATTGCAAAGAAGGTTTTTATGTCGAGCGTTTATGCATGTCCATTATCTCATAAACTTATTAGCCTTAATGGTGCTGATAAATTATCTTACTTACACGGACAAATCACTCAAGATCTCAATAAACTAACTAACAGCAATTATTTATGGGCTGGTCATTGTAGTGCAAAAGGAAAACTTTGGGGGGTGTTTAAATTATTCGCCCATCAAGACAGCTACTATTTAGCTGGTAGCGACGCTGAAGTAGAAAAGTCTTTAGCTGAGCTTAAAAAATATGCCGTATTTGCAAGGGTTGATATAAGCGCCGCTTCACAGCGCTTAATTGGTCTTATTGGCGATGACTTAACCGAGATACTTACGCAACTCAATATCAATTTTGAAGATGATGCTACAGCATGCGACTTTAGCCATGGTAAAGCATTAAAACTAGCAAGTAACCGCGTATTATTAATGGTTGATAGCCAATTTAGTGTTCCTGATAATGTATCGACTCTTGATACAGATGCCCCATGGAAACAAGCGGAAATTTTAGCTGGAGAACCTCAATTAAGCTCTGAAGCTATTGGCGAGTACGTACCGCAAATGGTTAATTTACATGCTATTAATGGTATTAGTTTTAAAAAAGGTTGTTATACAGGTCAAGAAACCGTGGCACGTATGAAATACCTAGGTAAAAACAAACGTGCAATGTATATCGTTTCTGGGCAAAGCGAAGGGCTGCTCAGTGAACCTGATTTAGAAATTCAATTAGGCGAAAACTGGCGTCGTGCAGGCAAGCTTATTGCGCAAAGCTTTGATGAGCAAACAAACAGATTAACGGGCCTTGTTGTGTTGCCAAACGATACTGATGTAACTCAGGTATTTCGTGCAAAACACACACCTCAGGTAGAGCTAAGCATTCTGCCTCTACCTTACTCTCTTGAAGATGAATAAATAGGAATGACTATGATCGTTGCGCAAAACAAAGTAGTAAAGATGCATTATTCTGTTATGGATAATGATGGTAATAGCATTGATAACTCGTTCGGTGGTGAACCACTACTTTTTATTATTGGCACAGGCTATTTAATTTCAGGTTTAGAAAATGCTCTACAAGGCAAACAAGCTGGCGATACACTAAGTGTAAAAGTTGAACCTGATGAAGGTTATGGCGAGCGTCACGAAAACCTAATGCAAGCGGTGCCTAAATCTATGTTTGAAGGCATGGAAATTGAAGTGGGTATGCAATTTCGTGCATCAACAGATGATGGCGACCAATCTGTAATGATTATCGACATTCAAGATGAAGAAGTAATTGTAGATGGCAATAATCCACTTGCTGGCACTACACTTAACTTTGATGTAGAAATACTTGAAGTACGTGATGCAACAGAAGAAGAACTAACTCATGGTCACGTACATGGTGAAGGTGGTTGTGGTCACGATCACTAAGATTATGTAAAGCTGATAAAAAAAGCGCCTAAGGCGCTTTTTTTATATCATATTATTGGGTTTAACCGCTTTAGATTCGCTTTTGGGTGTCTTTGGGAGCGCGATTAATACCTTATTCTCTTTTAGGGCTGCTAATAAACCTTGCTGATCATTAGTACCTACTCGGTACATTGTGCCATCTTTAAGTGTAAGTTGAATTGCACTAAACCCAGATACTGTATATATCCAACCATCGTGGGTAATACGCATACCAATACCATGACGATACGAATTTTGAACTGCTTTTGCTTCTGCAATATCAAGAAGCTCTACGCTTTGACCTGCAACTCCGGGACCAAATGCCCAGCTAATTGTTTTATCATCTACTTTTACAGTTAATCCATGGAACAAAAAACCCACCAGCACCAAAATGCCAGCAAATATTATTAATGGTCCATCTGCGCCCAGTAAATTCCACGCAAGAGCAACAAAGCCACCAATCCATGCTAATACAAAAAAGATAAACACCGCATACTGCTTATGCTGATACATAATACTCTCTAAAATTAAATAAATACTTAAAAGCTATATACCAATGTGGCGCTAAGCTCTGAGTCGAACTTGAGTTTATCATCTTCAGGTTTTGAATTATAACGATACATGTAAGCAAATTTAAGCGATACAGCACCAATCACTTGGCTAATAAGCGCCGTTTCTGATTTCAAACGAGAATTAAGCCCAGAAAGAGATTGTTCTATACTTACATCTTGGTTAAAGCGCGTGCGTTTAGATACTAAGCGTTCCCATTGCATGGCAATACGGACTAGGTAACCTACTTTATCAAGTTCATCTTCACTTGCTTCAGAGTCATCTGCAGCAACTGATCGATACAAACCAGGACCTATGTCTATATCAACTTTATTTTTGCTTCCTTGATATACACGTGAGCCATAACCAGTCGCGATTGTGCCCTTAAAGTCGAGACCACTAAATTCATCTTCTTCATAATCACCGTAAATAAAAAATGAAGAGTTTTTAACACCTACTTTATAGTTACCTTGTGCCGATAAAAATATACGGTTAGCGGTTACGTCGGTTTCACCTGTATCGTCGTTGTGATCACGTTTATAAAGGGTATCTATTTTGAATTGGTTTCGCCATTTTTCAAAGTCTTGATATAAATTACCTTTAAACTTGAAACTGGTCGAATTGGTGTTGCCTTTACTTAAAATAAAACCAAATTCGGTGTCGCCGTACAGCATTTCACCTTTATGCAAATCATGAATTTCTTCATCAGAGAGTTGTCCATATTCATGAAAGTCCTCAAAAGGATCAACAGCCCAGGTTGGGCAGCTAATAATTAAAAGAATTAATAATAAATACTTACGCACAGTACTCTCTCTTGAACATAATTATAAATAAATCAGACTGACTTATTCACTTTCTTTCCATAAAATATGACAAAACGGCGCGTCTTTATCACGGCTAATTAAAATCTTGGCAAATAGAACATCATCGTTTTCAAATTCTAAACCCACTAAAACCTGAATAAAATGCTCAGGCTCTATTTCAAGCGCTACAAAATCTTGCCATTGCTCATCTGGTTCGTCTTCTTCAATAAAGCCAAGATCTTCTCTAAACTCATTAAAGTCTTCAACATCTTTTTCGCTTAAGTTATTTGGCGCTAGCTCTAAAAAAATATCATAAGCTTGATGAGTTGCTTCTTCTACAGTGTATAAACGCGGACCTGACATATTCGCTTAACCTTTAAGCTTTGGAGTCCTGCTATATTATCAAATATGACAACTATTTTGTTCATAAAACATTTAAATATTCAGTTTTTTTGTAACTGAGTCATACTTTATTAAGCATTTACTTTGTTATAAGTAAAATCAACTAATTAAGACTACTCCTTTATAAAAAAATTCCATTTTTTAATAAAAATACCCTACCTTTACTTAATACTCATAACAACATAAGCTCAAACAACAGGTCAGAGGAGTGTGTAATGATTAAATTAGAAAAACAAAATGGAATTGCTACTGTCACACTTTGCAGGGCACAAAAACAAAATGCGCTGAGCTTTGAAATGTTTATTGAGTTAAAAAAGGCAATTCGTAGCATAAAAAAAGATCGCAGTATTCGCGCTGTTGTAATAACCGGTGATGGCGAGCATTTTTGTGCAGGCCTTGATATATCGTCGGTAATGGCATCTCCATTTAATATTATAAAATTATTATTTAAATGGTTACCTGGCAATCAAAACTTAGCACAAAAAGTTGTCCTTGGTTGGCAATCACTGAGTGTGCCCGTTATTGCACAAATTAATGGCAATTGCTTAGGTGGTGGATTACAGATTGCGCTCGGTGCCGATTACAGAATAGTACATCACGATGCGAAACTTGCCATTATGGAAGCTCGCTGGGGTTTATGCCCCGATATGGGGGCTAATGTAATGATGAGTGGTTTAGTAAAACGTGACCAAGCACTTTGGCTTGCGAGTCATGCAAACCCTATTTCGGCATTACAGGCAAACGAACTTGGGTTAGTTACTCAACTTACCGATAATACCCAACAAGCCACACAAAATATGCTTAACATATTACTTGAGCGCTCCCCAGATACACTAGCAGCTATCAAACGAGTGACTCAACAAAGCTATAAACCACTGCAACGCAAAATACTCGCCAAAGAAACGTTAAGCCAAATCCGCTTGTTACTAAGCTCTAATACTAAAAAGGCGATTGCTAAAGCTAAAGGAAAAACAGATATAACTTATAGTGACTCAAAGCGCTGGTAAGACTAATGCACAATGCATAAAATGCTTGGGTTTGGTAAAGTGAAGCTCTTATATTTTTTGAGAACCACTTTGATGAAATATTTGCTCAGTGGCACTATTATTTTACTGTGCTTAGCGTTGGCTAAATTTATCATGCATTTTATTTGCGGAAGCTTTCCTGCACCACTACTTGCCATGGTTATTCTATTAGTTTTACTTTTATCAGGTATCGTAAAGGAGCATTATGTAAAACCATGCGCCTCACCTATTTTAAACATTATGCCTATATTTTTTATACCTGCTGGTATTGGATTTATTGAGCACCTTGGCATAATAAAATCACAATGGCCTTTTTTAGTTTCTGTTCTTGTTTTAATTCCTATTACCTCTTTATTGCTTATCAGTGGTGTTATTGCTTATTTTAAAGGGCGAGAAAACAATGATTGAGCTAATAAGCAAAGAAGTGTTAAACCTCACGCCTGACTTATGGTGGTTCAGTGTCCCTTTTATTATTACGTTATTTTTAGTGCTAAGAGCTATAAATCAACGTGTAAAAAACGGCGCATTAAAATCACTCACCAATCCTGTATTTTTAAGTATCAGTATTATTGCTTTATTACTCGTTAATTTAAATTTACCTTACACTGAGTTTGCATCACATAGTAAATTATTAAGTTGGCTATTAGAGCCTGCGATTGTCGCTTTAGCCCTGCCCTTATATCAGCAATTTGTTCACGTACGTAAAAACTTACTGTTAATAGTGACTACTTGCAGTTTAGGTATTATTAACGCCACCTTTGTCGCTTTTTTATTAAGTATGTTATTTGATGTACCAACACAGTTAAGTGCATCAGTTGCTGCACTTAGCGTTACCACCCCTATAACTTTAATTGTTACTGACTCCTTAGGTGGAATTAGCTCCCTTGCTGCTGCTTTAGTTATTTTTATCGGCTTATTAGGTGCTTTATTTGGTTTTATTCTTTTTAAACTGTTTAAAATTTATAACCATGAAGCGCAAGGTGTTGCAATAGGCACGGCATGCCATGCAATTGGTACCGCAGCTGCAATTGCAGAGCACCCTAAAGTTGGCGCATTTGCATCGGTCGCAATGGCATTAAGCGCTTTACTAACCGCAATTATAGTACCGTTGTTATATCCAATTTTAATCTCCATTTTGCTATAGTAAGTAAATACCACATAGTCCAAACATAGAGCGCTATATGATCAGTTCTGAAATTGAACAATTTGAAAAATATTACACCATGCTTACTGAGTATATGGTTACCTACAGTATGCAAATTGTTGGCGCTATTTTTATCGTCCTTATTGGTTTGTGGATAGCCCAAAAGCTTGCAAAAATTGTAGCAAGCTTAATGACCCGCCATAACGTTGATATTACGCTCACTAATTTTGTGAGTAGCGTTGTAAAAGTGTTGCTAATTGTAATGGTTATAATTATTGCGCTGGGCAAAATAGGGATAAGCGTAACACCCTTTGTAGCTGCTATTGGTGCCGCATCATTAGGTGCTGGTTTAGCACTGCAAGGGATGCTCTCTAACTATGGTGCCGGTCTTGCTATTATAGCTACTCGCCCTTTTGTAGTTGGCGACACTATTGAAGTTAAAAATGTAAGTGGTCAGGTTAAAACAATAGAGCTGGGATACACTATTTTAATTAATGAAGAAAAAGTAGAGATCACTATCCCTAACAAACACATTGTTGGCGAGATTCTTCATAACTCATTTAGTTACTCATTAGTAAAAGGTGAAATAGATATTGCTTATAGCGCTTGCTCTGATAACGCGATTAGCCTTATTGAAGACGTACTTAAAGCACATGAATTAGTAGCGCAAACTCCATTATCACAAGTTGGTATTGAACGCTTTGCCGATAGCGGCGTTACAATAAGCTACCGATACTGGGTACCTACTACAAAGATCATCGAAACCAAGCTTGCAATTAACGGTGGTGTTTATAAAGCAATTAATAACGCTGATATTGAAATCCCATTCCCACAACGCGTTATTACAATGAATAAAAGCGATTTAGAAAGTTAGTTTAATTTTAATTGTGAGCTTGTTTTATCCGCAAGCTCACACTATCTGTACTTTTTAGAATAAATTAAATATCTATTATTAATCCGTCGTCTTTTTTAATTTTTTCAATCACCATATAAGTATGATGCGTACCAACGCCTGGAATATCGACTAAATCACCAAGAACTTGTCTATATTCTTCCATATTAGAAACACGTATTTTTAATAAGTAATCATAACCACCAGCAACCATATCGCATTCAACTACTTGTTGTATTCTTAAAATATGTTCTCTAAATACCTTAAACACAGCCGTGTTAGAAGCAACAAGTGATACTTGCACATGTGCAACTAAACTTTGATTAAGTTTTGCTTCGCTAAGCTTAGCGTAGTAGCCTTCGATATAGCCTTCTTGCTCTAATCGTTTTACACGATCAAGACATGGGCTTGCACTCAAATTAACCTGTTTTGCGAGGTTAACATTTGAAATTCTGCCGTTCTTTTGTAGAACGTCTAATATGGCTAAATCGATACGATCTAGCATGCGTAATCTATTTGGAATTGTCATAACAGAATTTTATGCGGATAAGTTAAATTTATGCCCTGTAAATTATCGTAAAACGCGAAATTTAACCAGCATATTCTGCTGAAATTTAATTAGAATGCACTCACTATATCACTGGTAATTTATTGGTAATTAATTTTACTTTAAATCTAAACACTCCTGGGAGTTGCTTATGTTATTCAAAGGCGATTTGACAACACACTGTCCTATTAGACAGAAAATTCGTGACTTTTACCGCATTGACGAGAATGCGGTTATTGATCATATTTTACCGCTTGCAGAAGTAGGTGTAAAAGCACGAAGTCGTGCATGGGAAAGAGCTCGCCAGATTGTTTTAAACATTCGTAAAGAGCAAGATGGGCAAGGCGGTGTTGATGCGCTTTTAAATGAATTCTCACTCTCTAGTGAAGAAGGCGTAGTATTAATGTGTTTGGCCGAAGCTTTACTTCGCGTTCCAGACAAAGCAACACAGGATGTTTTAATCCGTGACAAACTAGCTAAAGGTGATTGGAGTTCTCACTTAGGAAGCAGCGATTCTTTATTCGTAAATGCGTCTTCTTGGGGTCTACTAGTTACCGGTAAAATGGTTAACTACACAGACAAAACGAAAGAACAGCAGTTTGGTATGCTTAAAAAGACCATTGGTCGTTTAGGTGAACCCGTTATTCGTAAATCTGTAAATTTTGCTATGAAAATTATGGGTAAGCAATTCGTTATGGGTCGTACCATTGACGAAGCAATTGAACGCGCTGCCGATACAGAGCAAAAGGGTTATGTATATTCTTACGATATGCTAGGCGAAGGCGCGCGCACAATGAAAGATGCGAAGCGTTACTTTGACAGCTACATGAATGCAATACACTCTATTGGTAAAGCGGCAAATGGTCGTGGTCCAATAAAAAGCCCAGGTATTTCAGTTAAGCTTTCAGCAATCCACCCTCGTTATGAATTCACTCATAAAGACCGTGTAATGAAAGAAATTGTACCAAAGCTAAAAGAGCTTGCGCTTGCTGCTAAAAAATACGATATCGGCTTTACCGTTGATGCAGAAGAAGCAGACCGTCTAGATATTTCTCTTGATGTTATTGAAGCCGTATTTAGCGATAAAGATTTAGGCGATTGGCAAGGGTTTGGTTTAGCTGTGCAAGCGTATCAAAAGCGCGCTATTTTTGTTATTGAATGGCTAACAGAACTTGCGACCCGTGTTGGTCGTAAAATGATGGTACGTTTGGTTAAAGGCGCTTACTGGGATACAGAAATCAAAACCACACAGCAAGACGGTTTAGACCACTACCCCGTATTTACACGTAAAGCGACAACTGACGTTTCTTATAAAGCATGTGCAATTAAAATGCTCGAAGCGCGCGACGTACTTTACCCGCAATTTGCTACACATAACGCTTATACTGCTGCCACTATTTTAGAAGTTGCAAAAGGTGATAACACAGGCTTTGAATTTCAACGTTTGCACGGTATGGGTGAATCTTTATTTGACCAAATCGTTAACGAAGAAAAAATCCAATGTCGTGTATATGCACCCGTAGGTCAGCACGAAGACTTACTCGCTTACTTAGTACGTCGATTACTAGAAAATGGCGCTAACTCATCATTTGTAAATGCAATTGTAGATACAACTAAACCTGTTGAATCGTTACTGCCAGATCCAGTTGAAACACTGCAAGGTTTACGTAATAAGTACAATACGCAAATTAAAATGCCAATTGATTTATACGGTGAAGAACGCGCTAACTCTAAAGGCATGGATTTAACCGACATAAACGTTATTACCCCTTTCAAAGAAAACCTTGAAATCTGGTTTAACGAGAATTTAATTGAGCAAAGCCAAGTACCTGAAGGCTCGCTTGCAGTTAAAAACCCAGCTAACCATAAAGAAATTATTGGTCACGTTAAATTGCAAACTGGCGAAGAAATGAAAGTATTGCTTGCTAATGCTGAAGCTGCTTTTGAATCATGGTCGCAAACATCAGTAAAAGAGCGTGCTAATTTGCTGCGTCGAATTGCTGATATTTTAGAGCGTCATCATGACGAACTCGTTGCTATATGTATTAAAGAAGCAGGTAAAGTAGCGCAAGACGGTATTGATGAAGTACGTGAAGCCGTAGACTTTTGTCGTTACTATGCAGCGCGCGCAGAAGACTTATCGCAAGATGAGCGTTTTGAAGCCCGTGGCGTTATTTTATGTATTAGCCCATGGAACTTCCCTCTCGCTATTTTCTTAGGTCAAGTTGCTGCTGCGATTGTTACTGGTAATACAGTCATTGCAAAACCAGCAGAGCAAACAAGCTTAATCGCATTACGTGCAATTGAACTTATGCTATCTGTTGGTTTACCTGAGCATGTTGTTCAGCCTGTTATTGCTCGCGGTAGCGAAGTAGGTAAAGTGATAGTGCCTGATGAGCGAATTCAAGCAATTATGTTCACGGGTTCTACCGAAACAGGTACCATCATTTCACAAACACTCGCTGCTCGTAACGACATTCAAGTACCGCTAATTGCAGAAACTGGTGGTCAAAACTGTATGATTGTTGACTCAACAGCCCTTCCTGAACAAGTAGTTGATGATGTAATCAGCTCTGGTTTTCAAAGTGCGGGTCAACGCTGTTCAGCTCTTCGTGTTTTATTCATTCAAGAAGACGTAGCCGATGGTATTATTGAAATGCTTAAAGGCGCATTAGCTGAATTACACATTGGTGACCCATCGTTACTTTCTACCGACGTAGGACCTGTAATTGACGAAAAAGCACTTAAAAACTTAAACGATCACGTTGAGTATTTAAAAGGCAATGCAACACTTCATTACGAGTGCAAAATTCCTGACAATACGCAAAACGGTGCATTCTTTTTTGCGCCTCGTTTATATGAAATTAAAGACTTATCAGTACTTAAGCGCGAAGTATTTGGTCCATGTGTTCATATTGTTCGCTTTAAATCGAGCGAACTAGACGATGTAATGGATCAAATAAATAACACGGGCTATGGTCTAACAATGGGTGTGCATTCACGTATTGAAGAGCGTTGTGAGTACCTTGCTAAAATGTCACGTGCAGGTAATGTTTACATTAACCGAAACATGATTGGTGCAATTGTTGGTGTGCAACCATTTGGTGGCCGTGGTTTATCAGGTACTGGTCCTAAAGCTGGTGGCCCTAACTACCTACAACGCTTAGTGAAAGAAAAAGCATCACCAGATAACGTACAAATGACTAACCTAACGCCAGACGAACTTGATTTACACCACTACAGCGGTGCAAATGAGCAAGTTAAAAAGCTAATGGCTAATTCAATGCGAGATGAAAAAATTTGGCGTGCAACTCCATTAAACGACCGAGTTTCAGCTGTGCGTCAATTGCTTGCTAAAGTTGCTACGGTAGAAATTATCGACGATTTAGCAGACGATTTAGCATTAACATTATCTGAAGCGCGCGCACAACTTAATCGCCTTGAAAAACACATGCGTAAGTTTACAACCCTTCCTGGACCAACGGGTGAGTCTAATACACTTCATCTAGAGGCACGTGGTTGTGTAGTATGTTATGCAGATAAGAGCACTTCATTTAACTTCTGGGCATTATCAATTATTACCGCTATTGCAGCGGGTAATACGGTAATTACAGTAGCGTCTGAGTTGTTTTATGATGAAGCAGTCGCCTTTAAAGATAAATTTATCTCTACCGGTGTTGCTGAAGGTGTTTTCCAAGTAGCTAAACCTAATCAGTTACAAGCTATTTTGGCTCACCCTCATTTAGCGGGTGCGGTAGTTGCTGCTCGTTCGTCTCGTTTAGGCTACTTTAGCCAACAGCTTGCACAACGTAAAGGTGCTATTTTACCGGTAATTAGCTCAGAGTATTACGATACGCTAATTAAACGCCTTATTACCGAAAAAACTATCAGTATTGATACAACGGCATCAGGTGGTAACACATCACTAATGACACTCGTCGAAGACGATGAATAATTAATCTAATACTTTTTTAGTTAAAAATAAAATAAGGCACTGCAAAGTGCCTTTTTTATTTGGTAACACCGTATAACTTTGTTACTTTGTATATAGATTAGTCATATAAGTAATAAAATTGAAAATACTCCCTATCTCACAATTACTTCCTGGCATGTTTGTCCAAAACGTTACTAAGCAAACGGGCAAAATAAAAGTAAAAAGCCAAGGCTGGGTTAAAACCCAAACAAGTATAGATAAACTGATAAAAGCAGGCATTTTAGAAGTAGAAATTGACCCTGACAAAACACTCATTGACTCAGTTCCTGAAAAAGAACCAGTTAAGACACCTTCAGTAAAAATCAAACGAGATCCTTGGCAAAAAGCGCATAGTGCCGAGCAAGAAATGGGAAAAGCCAAAAAACTTTACGACGAAGCAAAAACACTGCAAATAAAAGCATTTAAAGATATAAAAGCGGGTCGAGATATAGATATTGCACCATTTAGAGAACTTGCTAGTGGCTTTATGGACTCCGTTTTTAGAAACCAAGATGCACTAGCGTGCCTCACACAAATGCGTCAAAAAGATGCCTATCTGCTCGAACATTCTATTAATGTATCTATCTTAATGAGTATTTTTGCAAAGCATTTAGGAATAGAAAAAGAAATTATAGAGCAGCTAACAACGGGTGCTCTATTACATGACATTGGTAAAATAAAAATCCCTGATGAAATTCTAAATAAACCAGGTCGCTTTACCGATGATGAATTTACGATAATGAAAAATCATGCACTTTATAGTAAAGAGATTTTAGAAGAGTCAGGATTAACTGGTGTTGCTGTTGATATAGCGGGTATGCACCATGAACGATTGGATGGTAAAGGCTATCCATTTGGTAAAAAAGGCGATGAAATAAGCCAGTATGTACGCATGGCTTCTATTGTAGATGTTTATGATGCACTTACAGCAGAGCGTGTTTACAAAGCCGGTATGGAGCCAATCAAGGCATTTAAAATATTGAAAGATGGATGCCCAGACAGCTTTGACCCTGTATTACTAACTAAGTTTATTCAATGTATTGGTATTCACCCAGTGGGTACATTAGTTAAACTCTCCAGCCAAAAAGTAGGGTTAGTAACAGAAAGCAACCCAACAGCACCATTAAAACCGGTGGTTAAAACATTCTATAGCGCTAAACATAGCCGTTACACGCAAATTCAGGACATTGATTTATCAAGCAAAAAAACTTCAGATTCGCTTGAGGCTGCGGTTAAACCCAAAGAATATAATATTGATTTAGAGCGTTTTTACAAAAATTCTATTTTACCTTAAGTGTATTAAGCTACTTCATTGAACGCAGTTAACTGCATATTGAAGTAGCTCCAACAGTTTTATTCAGGCCAGTCTTGTAAGGCTTTTAAACTAAATTCATACCCATCAAAATCCAGCACACTTTGCTCTGGTGTAATTTCTTGTACTGTAAGCGCTCCAATGCTTTCGCCTTCATGAAGCTCTCGTCCATTAAGTTTTATCCAGCGCTTATCGTTACTCGATGAGTAAATATGTGCTTGATACTTTATAGGCGGCAACATAATTTTTAGTCCATCAGGTAATAATTCTACAGGTCTAACTCTTGATGAATGGTACGTCCCTTGTGTTACTTCATAATCATTTGATTCTTGAGTTTCTTGAACTGCTTGGGCAAATGCATCTTTAAGCTTGTTAGACACTGCATCAAGTTCTGGATCATTTACCGTATTTTGTTTATTACTTAACTGACGACCCAATACTTTATATTTGCTCATATCAAGCTGCGCAGATTCTATATTCTGCTGTTGATTATTTTGCGATTGATTATATTGAGGTTGATTATTCTGAGGTTGATTATATTGAAGCTCAGGTACACTTTGAGTTTGCTGCTGATAACTTTGCTGATTAGGGTTAGCTTGGCTATAACCTTGCTGATTAGCCTGAACTGACGAACCATAAGCTTGAGAGTTATAAACTTGTTGATTTCTCGTTGGTGTAACATTGCCTTGGTTAGGCGCCATTGGCATATATTGCCCTTGCGGTGTTAATAACATTTGCTGAACACCATTTGGTGTTTGTACAAAAACTAACTGCCCTTGCAAAGTTTGACTATTTACTACTTGCTGAGGTGCTTGCTGCTGAACCGTCTTTTGAGCAACGCCTTGTAAAGGCGACTGAGCATTACTATCTGATTCATCTAAAGCTTTAGATTCTTTTTCAGATGCTACTTTAACAGGCGCTGCCTGTATTTTTGTAGTCGTTGTTATATTTTCAACGCTTTCACTTTGTAGCCACTTACCTGTAGCAAAACCACCCGCTACAACAATAAATGCAGCTAAACTTGTGCCAAAAACTAAAGCTAGTCTACGGTAACGTGTTAAAGCCTGCTGTTGTTTTAACTGTTCCGATTGCAAATCATATTGCTCAGCGCTCATATCTGTTTGTTGCGATTGCTTTAAAGCATCTAATAAATAAGACATAACTAACCCAACTATAATATAAATGAAAGCCCAACACCTGCTGCAAACAAAGCAACAAAGCTAAAGCTATATGATAAAAGCGGCACTGTTTTTTGTGGCGTATTAGTTGAAGCGATAAAATCCATTGGAAGAGATTCTTGAGCTGATTTTTTAATAATATCAATATCAACAATTAATTGTTGCTTAGCAAATGTGCCAACTAAAGCTCGCTCACAAACTAAATTCATAAGCCGAGGAACACCACCAGTTAACTGGTGAACCGCTTGCATAGCATCCAACGAAAATATTCCTTTATCACATCCTGCAATATGTAACCGATGTTTAATGTATGCAATGGTTTGCCCTTGTGTAAGGGGCAGTAAATGATAACGCGCCGTTATTCTTTGAGCGAGTTGTCTCAGTTCATTCCGTTTTAGTAATTCTTGTAGCTCAGGTTGCCCCACTAAAACAATTTGTAATAATTTTTTATGGTCAGTTTCTATATTAGTTAATAAGCGTAACTGTTCTAACACGCCAGGCGCTAGCAGCTGCGCTTCATCAATAATAAGTATGGTGTGCCCACCCGCTTTATTATTTGTCTCGAGGTGCTTTTTTATAATATCCGTAAGGCTTTTAAGCGTTGCATTTTGTGTATCGTAGTTAATATTTAACTCGTCACAAATACTTGCTAACAATTCTAATTCTGAAAGCGCTGGGTTATGGATCATTGCCACTTGCGTGTTTTCAGGTAACTGTTCAAGCATACTTCGGGTAATAGTGGTTTTACCGGTTCCTACTTCACCTGTTAATAATACAAAACCACCGTCCTCCCCTAATCCGTAGGTAAGGTGTGCTAAGGCTTCTTTGTGTCGTTCACTTAAAAATAAATAATGAGGGTTAGGTGAGATGGAAAAAGGTTTTTCATTCAGACCAAAATAGCTTAAATACACCGTGATGTTCCTTCGTAATTAAATCACGGCCTATAATGGCAAAAAAACACGCTCAGTGACAACACTGTGAGTGCTTTATTATTGAAATAACGTAAATTTATGTAAAAGACAAAATACGCAACACAATATTGTGCTGCGCATGAGTAATAAACATTTATTTTTCGTAACGCATTAATCGTAAATACACACTGCTTGTTTTTGCATGCAGGCTATTTAGTCCACTATCAAACTGATACACCCAAGCAGAACTCATATTGCTGACACCTGAAGTATTAGACCAATAATTTTGCAGCTTAGTACCAAAAAACACATTTTCATTAATACTTGGTTCTGTGCAGCTGTGCTCTAAAATACTGGCGAGCTCTTTGATATTAGGTACTTGCCAATCATCATAATCTGCAGTGGTATCATTTAGCGCGCCGCGAAGCGCTTCTTGCCATGTTAACGAGGGCGTTGAGCCATCGCACGCACTTGTTTCACTATTATAAACTTGGCCGTAGCTACAACGCTGCCACATTAAACCTGTTTCGCTATCAGATACTGTGCCATCAGTATTTATAGTAAACTGATCTGTCGGTGTTGTTGTATCAGCGCCGGCATAGCACGTTTGCTCAGCAGCAACATTAAAACTAAAACCCATCGCTGCTATTGTTAATAGTAATTTAAATTTCATAGCTTTCTCCTAACGACTTCTAACTAAACGAACATACGCCGTATTATTTTTTGGATAAGCAAGGTCGTTGCCATCACTCATATCAATAATGTACGCTTGCGATAAGCTTGTACCATCGGCCGCCGTTTGTGAGGTCCAATAACGTAAGTGGTTAAGTGCACTTTCATCTGGTAAATTAGGGAAAAAATCAGTATCTATTAATACACTTTGAGCTTGCTTACCGTAATCAATTAAGCTTAATAGCTCTGTATAAGTAGGGACTCGCCAATTTGTTCCACCACAAAAATCAAGCGCGTTAACTTCATTTACATACGTTTGTATTCCGCAACTAGTGCCATTTGGACAAGTAGTATTAGCAGTACTTGTATCTGTAAATTCAGTGTCGCCTAAATCCCAAAAATAATGGTTTTGACCATCACGCACGGACGTATTTGGTAAAGTCCCAGAATTCACACTTTTCACTTCCCAAACCAACCCGGTCACATTATCACGCACACAACTAAAGGAGTTGCTGTCATCTGAAACCTCATCAGCAAATTCATTTAGCTTTGTGTAATCAAATGCTAAATTACCTTTGCCAACTTTATCTAATCGATTAGCAAAACTATCACGACCAAGCTCTGCATCTTGAGCAGGAAAGTCATCACTGGCACAGTTAATACGCTGTGTATTATTATAACATTCGCCAACACCACTATCATTTATAAGCCCCAGCGCTTTTGGCGATACATCTATAAATAAAGAGTCTGTATCGGTGCGCCCTTTTGAATCAGTTACTGTCACTTCAAAACTCAATATGGTGTCAGTATCAACATCAGAGGCAGTAAATGTAGTTGTACATTGATTGCTGTTACTTAATGTTTCGGCATTACCGGTAAGTTGTTGCCAGCGGCATTGATATGTATCTGTAACGGTTTCACTACTGGTGGCATCTAACGTTACTTGTTCAAACTCTTCAATATCCTGATCTTCACCCGCATTTGCATCCACTAACTCATTTGTTTTATTAAGTGTAATTGAGTATTGGGTACTTGCTTCACCGCCTTCATCATCGGTTACCGTTAACTGCCAAGATAAATTCACATTACTTTCCAATAAAGGATGAGAAAAGCTAAGTGTTGACTCATTAAAACTCGTAATATCTAAATCAGGACCAGATAATAATTGCCAAAAATAGCTATCAATTTGACCATTTTCATCCGGATCATTTGACTCAACACCACTGAGGGTTACGGTATCTTTATATACTGAAGGAAGTGTTTCGGGCAGTGTTTGCGTTATAACCGCAAGGGGCAGTTGATTATTAGAACTTACAGAAATAGAAATATCGTCTGTAACAACGTTACTTCCTGAGCTTTGATAGCTCACCCTTAAAATAATATTGCTATCGGCTTTTATATCAGGAGCCGTAATTGTTTGTTCTGCTCCGTCAAGCGGAAACCCCTCTAAACTAGGACCACTAACTTGCTGCCAAGTAAATGTGCCATTAGCGGGAGAGCCCTGTGCAGTAATGGTGAATTCGGTTTTTTCGATAATTTGTAAATCAATTCCAGCGTTAACAGATGTTTCTACAGCTGTACTATCACTACTACCACCACCGCCTCCACACGCACTAAGTAAACCGCAAGAAATGAGAGGGATTAAAGCAAACGCTTTCATACGCAGCACCTTTTTATGTCAAATAATTACTATAATGTAATTACAAGCAATAAAGATGCCATCAAACATTACATATAAGCATCTTGATGAATACGCACAAACAGCTTTGTTCCTACTTTACTGTAATCTATTTTATATTCGCGCCCATCTAATGCCTGAATAAATAATAATTGTTTTTCTTCACCAAAAATATCGGCACTACTAATATAAACCATTTCGAGGTAGCGCTCTTTTGCGTCGCGTCTATTTTTTGGTAGTTCTTCTTTAAACGGCTCTAAACCATGTTGTGTTACTTTAATTCGAGGATGAATCTCAGAATTTACAATCACTAAATCAAGTTTTTTATCTTTATGTATTATGGTGTTTCTACCACTTTTAATGAAGGATCTTTCTTGGCTCATTACTGTTCCTACTTACCGTAGCTTAATCACCTAGCTCCGATGCTATAAACTGAGAGGGTTCGCGCTTCCATTTATTTAAGTTAGCGCTAAACCCCCAAATATCTGTATCTAAAACACTGGCAGGTAATAACAAATCGTAACCTGTTAATTGTTGAAGATGCTTTGTTCTATTTGCAAACATAGCAATAAGTCCGTTATAGCTAATCCCATTTTGAGATGTATGTTGCGTATCTTCTATTAACCATTCTGATGGGCAATTGCCATTTTTGCAATGTTTTTGAACAACTTGCATAAATAAATGTCGTTGCTCTATGAGTAATTTACCTGCTATACGAGGGGCAATACTTGCTAAAAACTCATCAATATCATTTACTTTCACGCCTACAGCATTTAATTCTAAATACTCAAATCCATCCTCAACTTTAGGGATACCGCTGTGATGAAAATTATGATGAGCCAAGCTCCAATAGCCGTATTTATGCTTATAAACCAGCGAAGATTCGCTAAGCATTAAACTATAAAAAGGTTCTTGAGTTTTTAAAAAACCAACAAAAACAGCCACAATACAAACACTGACTAAAAATATTTCGATGATACTAATTTCGCCAGGGCGTAATAAGTTAAATCCCATTATAAAAATCAATCCGATAGCCCCCGTTATTAATACTTCCATTCCATTACGAGCACCTTGCGCTCTGTATTTAACATTTTGTTTATCTTGATTATCCATGCTGGTAAAACACCATATAAAATACAAACATAATTATAGCCCACAGCACTACTTTTCGAGTTGTTAAACAAACCTTACAGGATGTTTTAAAGTTCATATATTAACCTATTGATATATAAAAAAAGGTACACCCCATAAATATTAATTACTTTTACGCTTAACGCACAAATTAACGAGACACATAACAGCCTTTTTCCGGTCTTATTTCGTACAATACTTACAATTAATTTTCAGGTGTGAAAACGATGTACTCAAGACAATCAGGAAAAGCGCTTTTTCCATTTATTATTGCGTTACTTTTAATATTTAGTGTTTATTTATATTTACCATCAAGCCATGGCAAGCAAGCAGATCCATCTCAAAAATCTACGCAGGTATCTGCGCATACAGTAAGCTCACAAGAAAACGCAGTAATGATTGAAGCAATTGGTAGCGCGCGCGCTAACCAAGCGATTTACATTAATAGTGCGCAAAACGATTATGTCACAGATATTTATTTTAAAGATGGCGACTTAGTCAGTAAAGGTCAAAAGTTAGTTCAATTACAAAATAAGCAAGAACAACTAACCGTTAAAGAACTTAGTATTAACTTACAAGAAGAAAAACGTCAACTTAATCGCTTAACAGAGCTTTCGCGTTCGCAATCAACAGCTAAATCGTTATTAGAGGAGCAGCTCTCTCGCGTTGATGCAACAGAAGCTCAACTAGAAAACGCTAAAACAAAATTAGATGAAATGCTAATCACCGCTCCTTTTTCAGGTCTTCTAGGTAAACGTGAAATATCAATTGGTGCTTACCTTGATAACACAACGGTTATTACAACTCTTGATGACGTTAGCATTATTAAAGTTGATTTTAAAGTTCCTGAAAAATACTTAGCGCAACTTATTATAGGTATGAAAGTATTAACCCAAAATGATGCTTACCCTGGTCAAACCTTTACCGGTAAAGTAACTCATATTAGCTCACGTATTGATTCTGTAACACGCAGCGTAGAAGTAACTGCAAGCTTTGCAAATAAATCAGGTTTGTTACGCCCAGGTATGCTGTTAAACACAGCGTTAGAACTAAGCAGTAATCAAGCATTGATGGTGCCAGAAAAAGCAGTTATCCCTTTACAAGATAAACACTATGTATTTCAAATTAAAGACGGTATTGCTAACAGAATTGAAGTGCATGTTTCAGGTCGAAATAATGGCTGGGTTGCTATTGATGAAGGTCTAGCAAGTGGTGAGCAAGTTGTTACTGAAGGGCTGATAAAAATCCGCACTGGAAGTAAAGTAAGCGTTAAGGGGTAATTAGTGAAAATTACCGATACGAGTGTAAAGCGCCCCGTTTTTGCGATTGTAATTAATTTACTTCTTCTTACTTTTGGAATGGTAGCATTTACGATGCTGCCACTACGTGAGTACCCAGATATTGAAACCCCAATAGTAAATATTAGTACTGAATACACAGGTGCATCTGCCGAAATTATAGAAACTAAAATAACCCAAATAATTGAAAACCGTATATCGGGTATTGAAGGCATTAAAAGTATTAACTCATCGAGTCAAAATGGTCGTTCCAATATTACTATTGAGTTTGATATTAATCGTGACATAGATGCAGCATCTAACGATGTACGTGAGCGTGTAGCGCGTGCGCTAGACAGCCTGCCAGACCAAGTACGCCCACCTGAAGTATCTAAATCAAATAGTGATGAAAGCCCGATTGTTTGGTTTGTATTAAACAGCGATAAAATGGACTCATTACAGCTATCTGACTATGCACAGCGCTTTATAGTAGACCGCTTAGCGGTTGTTGATGGTGTATCTAATGTGCGCATTGGTGGTGAACGTAAATACGCCATGAAAATTTGGCTAAACCGCCAAGCAATGGCTGCACGAGGCATTACTTCAAGCGATATAGAAAATACATTACGCACTGAAAACGTAGAATTACCAGCCGGTGAAATAGAATCAATCGATCGTGATTTTACAGTACGTACAGCACGTAGTTACAAAGATCAGCGCGACTTTAATAACTTAGTAGTTAAACGAGGTGAAGAAGGTTATTTAGTTCGCTTAGGCGAAGTTGCAGATGTACGTCTAGAAGCTGAAGATGACGAAAGTTTATTTCGCGGTAATGGTCGTAACATGATTGGTTTAGGGATTGTAAAACAAGCCAAAGCCAACACATTAACGGTAGTAGATAATGCCCGTAGTGAGCTCGAAAAAATAAAACGCAATTTGCCAGAAGGCACAACGATTCAAGATAGTTACGACTCATCTGTATTTATTAAAGAATCAATAAGTGAAGTATATAGCACCCTAGCTGTTTCGATGGGGTTAGTAGTTTTAGTTATATTTTTGTTTTTAGGTAATATACGAGCAACACTTATTCCTGCGGTAACCGTACCTGTAGCGTTAGTTAGTAGCTTTATGTTTTTGCTAGCCATGGGTTACTCAATCAACTTACTTACTCTACTTGCCTTAGTGCTTGCTATTGGTTTAGTTGTTGATGATGCGATTGTAATGCTTGAAAACATTCACCGACGTATCGAATTAGGCGAGCCACCGCTACTTGCTGCATACAGAGGCGCACGCGAAGTGGGCTTTGCAATTGTAGCAACTACCCTTGTGCTTATATCGGTATTTGTACCATTGGTATTTATGGATGGTCGTATTGGTGCGTTATTTACTGAGTTTGCAATGGCGGTGAGTGCCGCTGTATTTTTCTCAAGTGTTACGGCACTAACACTTGCACCTGCGTTGTGCTCTAAAGTATTAAAAGTATCTGACAAGCCAAATAAATTTAGTCAATGGATGGACCGTCAATTTACCAAAATAGAATCAAGCTACCGTAATTCACTTACCACTAACATGACCCGTAAATGGGGCTTAATGGTCAGCCTATTGCTTGCAGGATTTGTAAGTTACTCACTATTTTTACAAGTTCCATCTGAACTCACACCTAAAGAAGACCGTGGTACTTTCTTCATACTAATGAATGGTCCTGAAGGTGCTAGTTACGAAAACAATGCGGCTAACATGGCTAAAATTGAAGAGCGCCTTATTCCCTACTCTGAAGCTGGCGAATTAAGCCGTGTGCTTGTTCGAGTTCCTGGCTTTGGTAGTAGTGGTGGTGTAGCAATTGTTGGTATGGCAGATTGGGATAAACGCAAACGTTCAACATGGGAAGTAATGGACGAAATAAGCGGTAAAATGCAAGAAGTTACTGACGTACGCGCATTTGCAATTATGCGACGCGGCATTGGCGGTAGAGGTATATCTCAGCCTCTTGAATTTGTACTGCAAGGTAACGACTATGATCAACTTGCCGATTGGCGCGACCGTATTATTAAACGTGCAGAAGAAAACCCAGGCTTGCTAAAACTAGACCACGACTACAAAGAAACCTTCCCGCAGTTTTTAGTCAGTATTGATAAAAACAAAGCGGCTGATTTAGGTGTATCTGTATCAGATGTTGGCACAACGCTTGAAACAATGTTGGGTCAGCGCCGTGTTACTACCTTTATTGACCGTGGCGAAGAGTATGATGTAATTTTAAAGGGTACAAAAGAAGACTTTACGAACCCTACTGACATTTCAAATATTTATCTTAAATCTCGTAGCGGCGAACTTGTGCCACTTGATAGTCTTATTAGTTTAAAAGAAGAAGCAACTGCATCCCGTTTAAACCGTTATAACCGTATGCGTGCAATTACACTTAGTGCTAATTTAGCCGAAGGCTATACATTAGAACAAGCACTTAACTTTTTAAATGAAGTAGCTGCGGAGGAAAACGACATTGATGGTGCAATAGATTACAAAGGCGAATCGCAGTTATATTACGAAGGTGCTTCAGCAATGACCTACGTATTTATACTTGCTCTAACGGTTACCTTTTTGGTACTTGCTGCGCAGTTTGAAAGCTTTATGCACCCATTTGTGATTATGCTTACTGTACCCCTTGGTTTGATGGGCGCTATGTTCGGACTTTGGGCTACAGGGCTTACTCTTAATATTTACAGCCAAATAGGTATTGTAATGCTCATAGGGTTAAGTGCTAAGAACGGTATACTCATAGTCGAATTTACTAACCAGTTACGCGATAAAGGCATTGAGTTTAGTGAAGCAATATTACAAGCGGCTACTCAACGTTTGCGTCCAATTATTATGACTTCACTAACAACGGTAATGAGCTCTGTACCATTAGTACTCGCCTCAGGTCCTGGCGCTGAAAGTCGTATGGTAATTGGTGTTGTAATATTCACCGGTGTGGTTGTATCCACTTTACTTACTCTTTTTGTAGTGCCTGCTGCTTATTATGCATTGGCGCGTAATACGCAATCACCAGAGTTTTTACAGCAAAAACTCGACAAGCAAGCCACAGAAAAACCTTTAGAAGAGATCTAACCTTCGTATAGCGCCGTAACCTTGTTGTTGCGGCGTATACAATTTATGCTCTGCATAACCCTTCTACATATTTTTAGGAATACTTATGAGCTCAACAACGCAAGTGGCAACATTTGGTGGCGGCTGTTTTTGGTGTATAGATGCTGCATTTAGACGTGTAAATGGTGTATTAAATGTAAGCTCTGGTTACACAGGTGGAAATACAGATACTCCTACCTACAAATCAGTCTGTTCTGGCACCACAGGTCATGCAGAAGTAGTTAAAGTTGAATTTGATAGCTCAGTTGTTACTTATGAGACTCTACTCGCTATGTTTTTTACTTTGCATGATGCAACCCAGCTAAATAAGCAAGGCAACGATGTAGGTACGCAATACAGAAGCGTTGTTTATTACCATGATGAAATCCAACTAAAACAAACTAACGAAATGATAGCTCAACTACAAAGCCATGTAACTGAAGCTATTGTGACAGAAATCAGCCCTGCTACTATTTATTACCCAGCAGAGCATTATCATCAAGATTACTATAACGAAAACCCAGAGCAAGGTTACTGTAGTATTTTGATTGCACCTAAACTGCATAAGTTTGAAACTGTATTTAAAGAGTTTTTAACTGATTAATACCAATCGGCATAAGTATAGGAGCTATTTAAGGATAATAAAATTGCGCTTTAACTAGACAAAGAACTTTATATTTAGTGGTTCTAAATAAAAAATTTTAACGACGTTAGCGTGTGATTTAACCCGTTAAATTATTTAGAGGTTTATGCTGGTTGGTATAACTTAAAAATAAACAGCAAAAAGCCCGGTAACTTTCCGGGCTTTTGTTTTTTTTCTACTTAGTTTAATAATATTTAATTATTAAACATTGTTAAAACTGGTAGCTAGCACCTGCAAAAAAGCGACGTTCTGGCGTGTTGTAGTAATATATTTCGCCTGTTGTAAAGTCAGCGTTAGAGTCAACCGCGTTGTACTCTTTATCAAATAAGTTCTCTACTCGAAGCGAAACCTCAATGTGTTCATTTACTTGATAATTGCCCGCTAGGTCCCAAAGTGTGTAAGAGCCTAAGCGCGTTACAGCACCCTCTCGATCACTGCGATATTGCATATCTAAGCTTGCGTCAAAAGCACCAAACTGTTTTGCAACTTCCCAATTAAAAGTACGTTTAGCAACATTACGTAACTCAGCTCCCGTTTCTTTGTCCTCGGCGCTTAAGTAGGCAAAATTAAGGTTACTATCAAAACCAAATATTTGCTGTGACAGGCTAAACTCAACCCCTTCGTAGCGTGCTTCATTTAAGTTGATAGGAAAAAAGTTAGAATCTAAAGATATTTTATCTTCAATATCATTTCTAAAAATAGCAACGTCAACACTTGCTATATCAAAATCTACATTTAACCCAATCTCTCGATTTAATGATTTTTCAGGCTCTAAATCAGGATTAGATGAAGGTGGAAAACCAGGAAAAGCTGGAAAGTATAAATCGTTAAATGTAGGCGCTTTAAAACCAGTGCTTTGGCTTATGCGGAACGTGGCGTCTTCAGATAAATGGTAACCCGCAGCGGCTGTATATGTTGTTTCGTCACCAAACTGCTCATCATCGTCTTGGCGAATTGTTAAATTAGCTAACACTTTTTCAGCATTGTAATAAGCACCAACAAATACTGCCAATACATCACGTTCTTGCATATCATACTGCGTTGAACTGTGCGATACATCATCGTTGTACCAGTTAACACCACCGCTAATACTAAGCTCTTCTGATAATATATATTGACCGTTATAATCTAATTGCACACGCTTAGTTATAAAATCACTCACACCAAATGATGCGGTATCTTGTGAGTCATCTGTTGAAATAGCAATATCAATGCTGTGCATTTGATTTGTGTAGCTTTTATTCCAACCAGCAGAAAGTTGATAATTTTTAAAGTCCCCTCGCTCAATATTGCTATCGGCTGAACTAAATCGGCTATCGTAATCTGCAAAACCTTCGCTGTATTGACCTAATAACTTAAAGTCGCCGTAGTGTGCATCGGTGTAATTTACTTTAAAACCAAGGTTTTTATTTTCATAGCCATCTTCATCGGGTGCTACACCTTGCAGTGCATCAAAGCCATCTGTTTTTTCAAAACCTGCATTAAACGCAGTAGTAACATCGCCTGACTTTACAGAGCCAGCTACCTGATAATCTTGATAAGCATCTGAGCCAAACGTAGCACTTACAGATAAATTATCAGACTCTCGCGTTATAATGTTTATAACACCAGCCAATGCATCAGAGCCATAAACAGCTGCGCGTGAACCTTTAATAATTTCAATACGCTCAATACTATTTAGCGGCACATTACTTAACGCTTTTTGACCAAGTGTTGCAGAACCCGTTCGCACACCGTCAATCAAAATTAACGTATCGCCAGAGCCAGTACCACGAAGTGACACACCTGTATTTTGACCAAAACCACCGTTTGGATTAACCTGAAAACCAACCTGCTTGCTTAATAATGTTGGTAGATCACGTACGTTGCTTGCTTCTATTTCAGCACGCTCAATAACATTTACACTTGCTAAAACGTCATTGATTGATTGCTCAAATTTATTAGCTGTAACGGTTATTTTTTCAATTGATTGTTCTGTACCAGACACAGAAAATGAAAGCACAGCAGAAATTGCAACGCCTAGAGTTGTTTTGTTTAACATGATGTCCCCTACCTTTGCCCACCGCAAAGATTTAAGTAAGTAAGATTGTATCAAGGCCGGTCTCCGGACTCAGTAAACACCTATTAATATGTGTTAATACTTTACCGTTGCGGGGGCAGTGTTGGGATTGTTATTTGAATAAAACGCACCAACTTCCCGATTATCTAGCTAGATAATTCACTGTGTGAAGCATCTATTAAGCACCTTGAAAATATGTCGCTATTGTGAGTATTTTGTTTACAAATGTCAATGGACGTCTATATAGCCAAAGTCAACTAAAGTATATTAGATCACATTTTTATAGATGATGTTTGTTACGAATTTATATTAAGCTAATAACTTTTTGTAACTTAAGGTTGGGCTTCATACATTTTAATCTTTTTATAAAAAACACGCTTGGTCATTATGTTAGGTGCTATCAAAAGATGATGTATGAGAAGAAGTGGTGATTTTAGAAGTAAAAAGAGCTTCAATCGCTATGTACTAAATACATAAAACGATTGAAGCAAAGCATGTAAACCAAATAGTTTATGCTTTAAATGTAGTGTATTAATCGCGGAAGTTTTTAAACTGGAAAGGTTGACCTAAATCAGCACTGCGAACTACTTGCATTGCTTCTTGAAGATCGTCACGCTTTTTACCTGTTACGCGAACTTCTTCACCCTGAATGGCTGCTTGAACTTTAACTTTCGAATCTTTAATGGCTTTAACTACCTTTTTAGCCATGTCTTTTTCGATGCCCTGCTTTAAGCCTACATTACGAAAAACATTTTTACCTGCACGGCTAATATCTTGAAGTTCTAAGCTTGATACATCCATACCACGCTTAGATATTTTGTTAGCCAAAATATCAAATAATTGCATAACCTGAGAATCAGCTTCAGCTTTAAGCTTAATTGTTTTATCGTTTAGCTCAATAGATGCGTCAACGCCTCTAAAGTCAAAGCGAGTTTCTAGCTCACGGTTTGCGTTATCAACTGCGTTTTTAGCTTCGTTCATTTCTACTTCAGATACAATATCAAATGAAGGCATTGGTTTGCTCCTAACTATTTAATCTTAATTTTATGCCGCAATTATAACGCTAAAATTATAAATCTTTACATTTTTCTGCATCTTGTTCAGGTGCGATACTAAATTAGTTTGATATACTTAAGTTTCTTTTTTAAGCGATTTTAGGATTTGTCGTGACAAGGCGTGTTTATCAAGCAATTTTTTTAGTCAGTATCGTAGCGTTTACCTTTTTATTTGCCAAAGAAGTAAAAGGTAGTGTTGTAAACTTATTTCCTCATGTTGATAAAGTAGCTCATTTTGGGATTTTTTTTATACTTGCCATAATAATGGATAGAGCATTTAAAATACCTTTGTATGTGCAAATACTTTTATTAGCTGGCTATGGCGCTTCAATAGAAATAATGCAAGATACCCTTCCTTATAGACAAGCATCACTAGGTGATTTTTTTGCTGATTTTGCAGGTGCAGCAAGCTACTTTTTAATTAAAGCTATTTTTATTACTCGCAAAAAGAACCCATATGACTAATATTCTTGTAGTAGGTGATGGTGCGATAGGCTTATTATTTAGCCATTTTTTAAGCGCACAGCATAATGTAAATGTTTTAACACGTAAAAATACCAATAACACACGCTTTTATAGCCGAGATGGCTACGCTTCAAAAAAAATAAATGCTCATTTTGTTTCGTTAAATCAACTAAATAGTTTAGCCGAATTTGATATTATTTTATTTACCGTTAAGGCTTTTCAGGTGCAAAGTGCATTTGAACAAGTAAAACCTTTTTTATCAAAACATACTAGCGTAATACTCTCGCACAACGGTATGGGAAATGTTAAAACGCTAAACAATCAGCTAAGTAATCATCAAGCACTATACTTTTTAACCACGACTATGGCTGGTTTTAAATCAAATCAATATATTGTGCAGCATACTGGTGATGGGCAGAGTGTTATTGGTGGGTGTAATGAATTAGCACTTAAAAATGCAGCAGATATAACCGAGCTATTAAAAGAAATTCCTCGCTTAACTGTAACTAACAACATTCAACAATTACGTTTTGAAAAGTTGATGGTTAACATTGCAATTAATCCGCTTAGTGCTTTGCATAATGTTAAAAACGGTGAGTTACGTGCGCCTCAATACAACTCAACCATTATTAACTTATTAACTGAAGCATGTAACATAGCTAAAGCACAAAACCTCAATATAACTTTAATTAACGCACTTACAACTGCTTATAAAGTAATGACCCTCACCTCAGAAAACTACTCTTCAATGCAACAAGACGCAGCTCATAATAGATCAACAGAAATAATGGCAATTTGTGGTTATATTAGCGAGCAAGGTAAGCTCTATAATATTAAAACACCATATAACGATGATCTACTTGCTAAAATGCAGGCAAAAAAAAGCGTGGTCTAAACCACGCTTATAAAATTTAACTCAACTTTACGGGCGATACACCTTTACAGTTTCAAAGCCTTGCTCGTGTAGCATAAGCGCTTGTAGTTGGCTCATTACACCTCTATCGCAATACAAGTAGTAGTCAGTGTTTTTTGGTAAGTCACCAAACTTAGTCGCTAAACGAAAAAACGGTAAGTGCACAACTTCAATACCGTCAATCTCAAGAGGCGAGGCTTCTTCTTCCTCTTGTGAACGAATATCAACAACAACAGACCCTACTGGTAAATCTGCGACTGATTCAGCTTCTTTTAATTCTTGTTTAGCTTCAACGTCAATATCGCGTACATCCATGATGCGCGCGTTATTTACAACAGTATCAAGCACATCAAAGTCAAACTT
Source organism: Pseudoalteromonas sp. Z9A5 (assembly GCF_011378875.1). Taxonomy (NCBI): domain Bacteria; kingdom Pseudomonadati; phylum Pseudomonadota; class Gammaproteobacteria; order Alteromonadales; family Pseudoalteromonadaceae; genus Pseudoalteromonas; species Pseudoalteromonas sp. Z9A5. Next base: position 38,463 of record NZ_WTLC01000013.1, on the reverse strand, counting down.
CTCTTCTTCACCAAGAATAACGTCAATTTTAGCTTTAACTGTTGGTTTTTTAGAAATTACACCACAGTACTCAGGCATCGTTTCAGCCATTTCAGCTGTGCCAATTTGGCGAGCAATATTAATAATTTCTTGTTTATCATGTTGAATAAGTGGGCGCAAAATAAGCGTTTCGGTTACACGGTCAATCACGCTTAAGTTCGCTAATGTTTGACTAGATACCTGACCAATACTTTCACCAGTGACAAGTGCTTGAATATTTAACTTTTGCGCTACAACACTACCTGCGCGCATCATCATACGTTTAAGTACAACACCCATTTGGCTGTTTTCAACGTTTTCGAGGATTTCTGCCACTACAGGTTCAAAATCAACAGTTACAAACTTAACTTTATGAGTTGAACTGTACTTTTTCCATAAGTAATAACTTGCTTGTTTAACACCAATTTCGTGTGCCGCGCCACCTAAATTAAAGAATAAAAAGTGTGTACGTGCACCTTTACGGATCATTTGATAACTGGCTACACCCGAGTCAAAACCACCCGACATAAGCGACAGTACATCTTCTTGAGTTGGTAACGGGAAGCCTGCCATGCCGTAATGTGTTTGCGAAACGATGTAAGCTTTATCGTCTTTTATCTCTAGGCGTATTGTTACTTCTGGGTGGCTAAGCTTCACACTTGCGCCTTCAATATGCTGGTTTAAACCACCTCCAACATAACGTTCCAAATCAGTAGACGTAAAATCATGTTGCCCAATACGCTTTGCACGTACGCAAAATGTTTTACCTATAATTGTATGCCCAACTAGCGCTATTGTTTTTTGGTAAATATCATCAAGAGTTTCAAATTGTGTTTCAGTTACTTCAATAAACTGAACAATGCCAGGTATGCGCTTAAGGCTGTCGATAAAATCAAGACGAACTTGTGGATCTTCAATTTTGGTTACAACTGAGATGTTGTCCCAGTTATTTCTTACTTGTACTTTTTCGTCAACACGGCGTAATACAATTTTAATGTTATTTTCTAACACTTTAGTAAAGCGTTTACGTACCGAACGGCTTTTAATGGCTATTTCAGGATGTAGTTTGACGATAAATTTAAGCATAGTTCACTCTTAGACTGCGGGAATTCGCGCTCCCAGGCATTTGGCGCGCGATTATAGCAAAAAATTCAGCGTCTAGGAAATAGCCAAAAGGCAGTTGTTATACAACCGCTGAAGCTTGCTGTGCTAGTTCTGTGTATTTTTCTCGTAATAGATTCATTTTATCGATACTTTTATCCGTGCTGTACGCCCTAAACAGCGTAAGTACTTTTAAAATACCATGATATATATCTTGCTCGGCTAGTGTGCCACTTGGTCTACGCGCTTTAATGTAAGGCGTCCAAAAGCTAACCGTTAATTTTAAGGTATGTGCTAATTCAATTACATCTTGCTCATCAATAGCAATCATTTCACTATCGCGTAAGCCAATAATTATTTTGCGAACTTGTTCTAATAGCTCAAGCTGAAAATCAATATAGGCTTGTTTTAAATCACTGTCTCTGGAAAGTATGTCGCCAAGGTTGTCGTAAAAAAAATGATAGCGCCACATCAATTCAAATAACGAATCTAGGTAAGCGGTTAAATGACTAAAAGCATCGTCATCTTTATTAATTGGCTTAAAGTGTGTACTTAGGTGCTCGCGGTAAAGCGCAAAAATATGACGGATAATGTCTTCTTTATTTTTAAAATGATAGTAAAGATTACCCGGGCTCATCCCTAAATGTGATGCAATATGATTAGTTGATATTGCACGTTCACCTTGCTCATTAAATAGCGAAATACTGGTGTGTATTATTTTATCCTTGGTATTCATATGCTAACACTCTAATTATCTTATGGACTACATTACACTTATAACAAGCTATGCAGTATAAACAAATATTTACCATTAAAACACTCTAACACTATTTCCCACCCTTTAGCGTATTAGTAAAACACCTGTTTTTTAGCAAAGCTGATTTGTGTAAAAAACACTGTTAGACTAGCGAAAAAATAATAGATAGTGAACTTTATGAACATTACTGCAATTTATCCAGGTACTTTTGACCCGCTTACAAATGGTCATACCGATCTTATTCAGCGTGCTGCAAAAATGTTTGATACCGTGCTAGTCGCTATTGCACATAATCCGAGTAAAAAGCCCTGCTTTAGCCTTGAAGAACGTGTTGAACTTGCAAACAGTATTTTAAGCCACTTAGATAATGTTAAAGTAATTGGTTTTTCAGGTCTGCTCGCTGATTTAGCAAAAGAGCATAGCGCCAATGTTTTAATTCGTGGAATTAGAGCTGTATCTGACTTTGACTACGAATTTCAATTAGCTAATATGAATCGCCGCCTAAATCCGGATTTAGAAAGTGTATTTTTAACACCTGCAGAGCGAAACTCATTTATTTCATCAACGCTTGTTAAAGAAGTAGCCCGCCACAATGGGGATGTTAGTGAGTTTGTAGATCCTATAATAGTCAAAGCGCTTAAAACTAAACTTGGTGATGGCGCCAGTAATTAAATTACACTCTTACCTTACATTAGCGTATAAAAATATACGCTAATTCGTTTTTGTAACAAAACTAGGTTTTAGCTTTTTGATTAGCCATACTAATTTTAACAAGTCTTTGTTTATAATAAGTACAAGTGCCATAACAATATCAATAATAGGCATAAGAAAACCATACAGCATCCATAACCACCAAAAGTCCCAGTTATCATAGATCGTATTATCAAAATACATACTTATGAATAATGTAGCGTTAATGCTAAGCCCTACAACAAGGTAGCTAAATGCGTAAGGTATTTTACTTCCTAAACAAATACGCCATATAACAATAACTACAATTGTTAGTACATCAAACATAAACAACTTTAAATGTGGAGCCGTTGTACTTATGTCCATAAATAAGCTAAATGTGTACGAAATCATCATAATGAAAGAAAGGTGAACCCGGCTTTTATCTTGCCTATTAATAGCAACTGATAGAGTGTACAAAAAAGCAAAAACAAAAAGCCATGTAATAAATATCCCAAAATATTCGTTAATTGAATTTAATTGCCAAAATAACTCCTCCATACTACTTAACCTCTTCATTACTACATTTTTTAGGATTAAGTAAATGTCGTTTTAATGCAACCAAACCTAAAAAATCCTTATTAATTAGAAGAATTAAAAGCATTGTTAAATCAGAAATTATTTGCCCTATCGCATATAAAGCCCAAAACCACCAGTAATCTAAATTCCCTAAGACAATGCTGTCGTAATGCATTCCAAAAAAAACAAATGCATTAAAGCTAAGTCCAACTAAAAGATAATAAAAAGCAACAGGAAAGTTTTTACTAAAATAGATACGCCATAAAATCAAAACAAATATAGTTACGATATCAAATATAAAAAGAGTCAAATGGGGTGTCTCGCTCAGGGGATCCATAAAAACACTTGAGGTGTAAGATACCATCATAATGAATGCAAGCTGTGTGCAACTTTTGTCATACTTGTTAATGCTTGCGGAAAGATTATATAAAAAAGCAATAACAAAAGACCATGTTATAAAAATGGTTATATAGTCGTATAAACCAGCCAGCTTCCATAAAAAATCAAGCATTGCGTGACCTTTTAAATTTTTCAGTTAAAAAGTTAGTAAGCTTAACCAAGCCTAAAAAATCTTTATTAAAGATAAGCGCTAATGGCATTATCAAATCTGTAAAGTACATACCAAATACATAAACATTCCAAAACCACCAATAATATAAAGTGCCTAAAACCTCTATATCATAATGCATAGCTAAAAATAAAAATGCATTAATACTAAGTCCAAAAACAAGATAATAAAATGCGTTTGGAATTGGGTCTCGACTGTAATACCTAAACGTAAAAACAATAATTAGAGTTACAATATCGAAGTAAAAATAGTTTAAATGAGACACTATAACCATATCGAACAGTGTACTTAAGGTGTACGAAATCATCATAATACCAGAAAGGTACATTGTATTTTTATAAGGACTGTTTATGCTTGCTGATAAATTATAAAGAAATGCAATTACAAAAAACCATGTAATAAAAATACCTACATAATCTCTAATCGCTACTAAATCCCACAGTATGTCAGCCATTATTTCGCTTTATAAATTTATTATTTCGCAACCACCCACTTAGTTTATACAAACCTAAAATATCCTTGTTTATGATCAACACCAATGCCATGGTGAAGTCGATAAAATACATACCAAAGACATAGACCGTCCAAAACCACCAATAGTAGCGTGTTTCAGCAATTACAATGTCGTAATGCATACCTAAAAACAAGAATGCGTTGATAGAAAGACCTACAATTAAGTAGTAAAAAGCAGTTGGTACTGTTTTTTTATATGCGAATAACCAAAACAGTAAAATACCAATGATAACAAAGTCATAATAAAAGTAATTCAAATGAGGGGTTGCAGTACTTGTATCCATAAACAAGCTAGAAACATACGATACCAACATTATAAGTAACAAATGAACTCTGCTTTTATCAACTTTATTTATACTAGCAGACAAGTTATATAAAAATGCGATTAAGATAAACCAAGTAAATAGTATGCCTACATTGGACCCTAAATCAACAATTCTCCAAAGTATGTCAGCCATTAACTTTTCCCTTAACAGTACTATTTTTTAGCCATTTTTTAGCCATGTCTAAACCCAAGAAATCTTTGTTTATAAAGAATATAGCTATCATTGATAAATCGACCACATTAATACTTATTGAATAGAATGACCAAAACCACCAAGGTTCGTAATTATTAAAAACTGACACATCTATATACATACCAAGAAATAATGATGAGTTTATAGTCAACCCTAACAACAAGTAGATCGATATAAGATTTTCAATAATGAAAAACCTTAAAATAATAATGGCGAAAATAGTTGTTATATCAAACAAAAAGAGTTGAAGGTACGATATATCTTGTATATCGATAAACAGGCTTGAGGAGTAAGAAATTGTCATAACCAATGATAACCATACAGCTTCTTTTCTAGGTTCGTTAATACTTATAACTAATGAGTACAAAAAAGCCATTAAAAAGCCCCACTGTACAAATGCACCTATGTAAAAAGAAATTGCTGGATTAACTAGAATATTATCCATTATTTTTGGTATTTTTATTGAATACTAGTGACAGAATCATTAAAACATCGAACATATTTACACCAATAGAATAAACACTCCAATACCACCAAGGCTCATAGTTATATAAAACGTATAGATCGTAATGCAATATTAAGGCGAGTACAGCATTTATTGTTAATGCAAAGATGATGAAGTGAAAAGCTGTAGAGCGCTGAAGTATTTTAAAGTGCTGTAAAGTTAACAAAGCTAAAATTGTAAAAAAGTCGTAGAGCGCCGAGTTTAAATATAAACTTTCTAATAAGCTTATGTAACCACTGGAAATATATGAGAAAAGCATAAGTGTAGATAAATAAACAGTGGATTTATTTTCTTTATTTATAGTAGAGGCTAAACAATACAGGAAGGCCATTAAAAAGCCCCACTGAGTGAAAGCTTGTACATAAACCATTAGGGGTTCAGTAACATACATTTAAGCTAGGTTACTTTGTGGGTATCGTTTGATTTGAAGTAGCTAAGGGTTTTGTTTTTTAACTTATGAAGACCTAGGAAGTCTCTATCAACAATGAGTGCAACAATCATTGTTAAATCTATAGCTGTTACACCAAACGTATATATATCCCAAAAAAACCACGGTTCTATATTTCTATTAATAAAAATATCCCAATACATTAAAAGTGCTAATGTCATATTTATCGAAAGACCAACCAATAAATACAAAAATGATGCTGAAGTTATTTTTTTTATTTTATAAATAATAGCAAGAAAGAATATAGTCGCAATATCGTGGATTGCCCAGTCGAGATAAGTAGTGTTGTAATAAGAAAGCCATGTGTAAAAATAATCAGTTGCGGAATAAGACACGACCATTATAAAAGAACTGAACAATAAAGTTGTTCTCTTTTTTATCCCTAAGAAAAAGACGAAGATATTAAAAAAGAAAGCCATTAAAAACCCCCATGTCACTAGGGCCGATAAAGAGAACAAACCAAAAAAATCAGTTAAAAACATTCACTACCTTTTGTATCACTTAGGTCGAGGTAAAAGTATTGCATTACCACGCTGTAATTCATTACTCGCAGCACTCATAGCCTCTTGAGAGAAGCTTACTGTATCAGATTGCAGGGTTTTAGGGCTAGCAGTTTGTTCCATTGCAGGCTTTAATTGTTGTGTTTTGTTGTATGCTTGCATTTGTACTTGGCTATTAGCTGAAACTTGCATGTGATTGATCCTTGTAAAAGTTTTAATTATATTTGGTTCAACTTTTAACCACATTATTATGTAGATAAATGCATCACCTGTTTAAAGTAGCGATAGCAGTTCTGCTATCTTACTTAATACAAAGCAACCAATGTGCCAACTTTTTTTGACACGCTAAATAGACCTATAAAATATTTATACAACCAATCAAATAAAACAAAACAACTCAGACAAGACAAGACCAAATTACTGCAGACATAAAAAAACGCACAGGGGTAACCGTACGTTTTTTGTATCCAGGGAGTTTAAGCTACGTATTTACACGGGATCTCCGTACTTTTACTTAGCTTTAAAATATATTCCATTGCTACCTCGTCACAATTTTCTTTACGAAGGCATAATTCACAATCTTTCATTACTTTTTCAGGCAGGCTCTCTTTAGAGCAAAACGTAAAACGCTGCTTTTCGAAAAAGTCAGGGACACGTGTTAATACGATTACCCGATTTAGCGCCAATTTTTTGGCTTTAACTAATAAGTGCTCAACTAACTGCCTACCCTGCCCTGAAACAGCACTTTGGGGGTCTATACCTAATGAGCGTATTTCAGCAAGGCCAGTGTCGTATATATACAACGATGCACACCCAGTTACTCTGCCGTTAATTTCAGTTACAGCAAACTCATTTATAGAGTGCACCATATCACTTTTAGCACGCGGGAGGTTTTCGCCTACGGTTGCCCAGTGCTGAACCAATTTAGCTATTGATTCAACATCATCTAAGTTGGCATCACGAACCGTTATTTGCTGTTTTTTTTTCGCTTCTTTTATTGCATTTGTTACTTGCTCAATAGACGTGCCACCAAGCGCTTGACGTGCTTTTATACACGCGTCAATTTCAAGTACCGGATAAACATCATCCTCAAACACGTCGCTTACAGATTTATATTGCTCAAGCGAAAGATCTTCAAGTGTTTTGCCTTCGCTAATAGCAAGCTGTACCAGCACACCTACAATATGATGGCCTTCTCTAAAAGGTACGCCTTTAGCAACAAGGTAATCCGCAAGTTCAGTTGCATTTGCATGACCTCCTTTAGCTGCGGCAAGAGTGCGATCGCCTCTTACCTTAACGCCTTTAATACAAGCCTGTGCCATATGAATACACGCAAGCCATGTTGGCATTGCGTCAAATATGCCTTCTTTGTCTTCTTGCATATCTTTATTATAAGCAAGTGGCAACGCTTTTAACGTCATCATCATCGCGCTAAAGGCACCAAACACACGCCCTGTTTTACCGCGAATAAGCTCTAATGCATCAGGGTTCTTTTTTTGTGGCATGAGCGATGAACCCGATGTCACGTTATCTGCAAGCTCTATAAAACCAGCTTCACCAGAGTTATAAAATATTAAATCTTCTGACATACGCGATAAGTGAATCATCGAAATAGAAGCACAGCTTAATAATTCTACAACAAAGTCGCGATCAGACACGCCATCAAGACTATTTTTAGTCGCGGCCGTAAAACCTAAACCTTGTGCAAGTATTTGGCGATCAATTGGGTAAGCAGTACCGGCTAATGCACCACTTCCAAGTGGGCAAAAGTTCATACGTGCTTTTGCATCTTGTAAGCGGCTTTCATCACGCTCTAGCATTTCTACATAAGCCATACACCAGTGACTAAATAATACTGGCTGAGCGCGTTGTAAATGTGTATAACCAGGTAAAATTGTACCCAGTTCACGCTCAGCTAAAGATACAAATTCACCTTTAAGTTGCTCAATTGCTTTTAAAATATGCTCTGCGGTATCACGACACCATAACCTAAAGTCAGTGGCTACTTGGTCATTACGGCTTCTGCCTGTATGTAATTTTTTAGCTAAATCACCTACTTTTTCGATTAATGCAGCTTCAACATGCGAGTGAATATCCTCTGCACCCGATGTAGCTACAGCGAGTGGATCAGCTTTTACTTCTTCAAGTAACTCATACAATGCTGCAACAAGTTCTTTGTGCTCATCACTCGATAACACATTTACTTGCTCAAGTGCGCCAGCCCATGCCACAGAGCCAATAATATCTTGCTCTGCTAACTGGTAATCGAAGGGAAGAGAGTCGTTAAATTGCTTAAACGCCTCATCTGGACCCGTAGAAAAACGTCCGCCCCATAATGCCATGAAATATCTCCAAACCCTGTAGTGCCCCTTTTACAGGGGCGTAATAATTTACTTTTTAGCGAGTGCTGAAATTCTGCTTGAAAGCGAGAATAAACGAATAAAGCCTTCAGCGTGTGATTGGTCGTACACATCATCTTCGCCAAATGTCGCGAATGCTTCGCTGTATAAGCTATTTGGTGACTGCTTTTGTACTGCAGTTACTTGACCTTTATATAGCTTAAGTACCACTTCACCTGTTGCCACTTTAGAAAGTGCTTCAGCACCGGCTAAAATAGAATCTTTGAGCGGCGTAAACCAGCGACCGTCGTATACTAAATGCGAAAACTCGCCGCCAAGTACTTCTTTCCATTTACGGCTTGCTTTATCAAGCACTAGCTCGTCGATTGCTTGTAACGCAGCCATAATTACTGTACCGCCTGGCGTTTCATAGCAACCGCGTGACTTCATGCCTACTAAACGGTTTTCTACAATATCAACACGACCAACACCATGAGGTGATGCAATATCGTTTAATTTAACTAAACAGTCGTATGGCTTAAGCTCTACACCATTTACAGCAACCACTTCGCCTTCAACAACTTTTAATGTTACTAGCTCTGATTTATCTGGCGCTTGCTCTGGTGAGTTTGTCCATGTCCATACTTGTTCAGTTGGTTGGCACCATGGGTCTTCAAGCTCTCCACCTTCGTGCGAAATATGCCATGCGTTAGCATCACGGCTGTAAATTTTTGTAGCCGATGCTGAACACGGAATGTCACGCTCTGCTAAGTAATCAAGTAATGACTCACGACTCGATAAGTCCCACTCACGCCATGGCGCAATTACTTTTAAATCAGGAGCTAGTGCTGCAAAACATGATTCAAAACGAACTTGGTCGTTACCTTTACCAGTACAACCATGAGAAAGTGCGTCAGCGCCTACTTTACGTGCAATTTCAACTTGTGCTTTAGCAATAATTGGGCGCGCCATAGACGTACCTAATAAATAAGTGCCTTCGTAAATTGAGCCTGTTTTAAGCGTTGGGTAAATGTAATCACTTACCATTTCATCTTTTAAGTCAACTACGTAACATTCAGATGCACCAGACGCGATTGCTTTAGCTTCTACGCCTTCAAGCTCTTCAGCCCCTTGACCTACATCAGCAACAAACGCGATTACTTCACAACCGTAGTTTTCTTTTAACCATGGCACGATAGCCGACGTATCAAGACCACCTGAATAGGCTAAAACGACTTTTTTAATTGAACTCATAGGTGTTCCTTAACAAAATTTGGATTTAATAATGTAACTAACAGAGCGTTTTGCGCATGCATACGATTCTCTGCTTGTTGAATAATTTTAGATGCTGGACCGTCCATTACCTCAGAGGTAATTTCAAATTCACGGTGTGCCGGTTGGCAATGCAATACCGTAGTCGCACCAGTTTGATTTAGTAATGCCTGATTTAACTGATAAGGCATGTACTTTTCTTTTACCTGTTCAAGCGGTGTTGTATCACCCATTGATACCCATGTATCTGCGTATACAACGTTTGCACCAACGGCAGCCTCAACCCTATCGCTCACCATGACTGATGCGCCATTCATTGCTGCAATTTGCTCAGCTTTTTTAAGTATTTGTGAATCTGGTGAGCACCCTTTTGGTGTTACAGCTACAAAGTCAGTCCCTAAAGTAGCAGCAAGTAACATCAATGAATGAGTTACGTTATTGCCTTCACCTAAGTAAGCAACTTTAAGCTCACTTACATCGCCATGTACTTCTTGAAGCGTTAAAAAGTCAGCAAGTGCTTGGCACGGGTGGTACAAATCACACAAGCTATTAACTACTGGTACTGATGAATATTCACCTAACGTAGTTAATGTGCTGTGCTGGTTTACACGTGCCACAATACCGTCTGCCCATGTAGAAATATTAAGTGCGAAATCTTTAATTGATTCGCGTGCACCCATTGCACCATTTTGCTGATCTAAATAAACAGCATGACCACCTAAACGATTAATACCAATATCGAATGACAAACGCGTACGTAAACTTTGTTTTTCAAATAACATTACGATTGATTTACCAGCTAATACTTGACTGTATTTTTCTGGTTTTGCTTTAATGTCACGCGCTAGCTTTAATAAGTTAAGTGCGCCTTCTTGGTCTAATTCTAAACCCGTTAAAAAATTTTCAAACATAATAAACCTATGGTGTAATTTTAGTTCCGACATGCTTGCCTTCAAGCAAGTCAGTTAAATTTTCTGGCTTTTGCCAGCTGGAAATATACACACCGCGTCGTAAGTGTTGGGCAGCGTGAAGGCTGGTCTTAACTTTGACCTCCATCCCGCCCACAATTACTCCTTCATTTATTAAAGTATCAATGTGTTTTGTGTCAAGTTGATGTAGCGGCTGTTTATTTGCGTCAAGTACCGCTTCTACATCGGTCATAAAAATAAGTTCTGCATTTAAATTACTAGCAATAGCTGCCGCTGCTTCATCTGCATTTACGTTGTACCACAAGCCTTGTTCATCAAAGCCGATGGAGCTCACAATTGGTAAACGAGAAATTTTAAGTAAATCGTTAATAATAGAGTCATCGTTGCTTGTACATTTACCCACTAAGCAAAGCGCTTTTAATTTTTGAGTTGCAGTAACACCCGCCTCAAAAAGACTTAAACCAACAGGTTTATGCCCTGCACTAATAGCCTGAGTCATTAATTGTTTATTTGCACAACCTGCAAGCGCACCCACTATATAAGGCATTTGCTCTGCTGGGCTAATACGTAAACCTTGGTGTTTAGCACTGGCAAAACCAGCTTCTTTTAACCAAGTATCAACAAGTGAACCGCCACCGTGCACAATTACAAACTGAGCATTTTGTTGCTCATTAAGTACATCAAATAATGCTTTAGCTGCATTTTCTATATTAAGTACTGCACCACCTAGTTTAATAACCCACGTTTTTTTACTCATTTAAAACGCTCCTTTTAAACCAGTGGTATGTTCTAAATTCATTGATAAATTAATACATTGTAAAGCTTGTCCTGCAGCACCTTTGAGTAAGTTATCAATTGCTGCAATAACAATTAATTGCGATCCTTGTTGCTGCCAACCAATATCAACGAATGGTTGTTTAGCTACACCTTTTATTGATGGGATTTTATCGCCTAGTAAACGAATAAGAGGCTCATCAGCAAGTACCTGATACGCTTGTGTTACTTGCTCACTTGTTACCTCTGGCTTTAATTGCACATAAATAGTTTCTAAAATACCACGAGGAAAATTACCTAAATGCGGTGTAAATAGCACTTTGTGACCAAGATGCTGTTCTATTTCAGGACCGTGGCGATGGTTAAACAAGCCATAAGGAGCAAGCGATACCTCACAAAAATGAGTGCCAACACTCGCTTTACGCCCTGCTCCCGTAACACCCGATACGGCATTAATAATAATACTTTGATCGCTTAATAAACCAGCTTGTTGTAGAGGCTTTAATGCATTGAGCGCAGCTGTTGGATAACATCCTGCAACAGCAATTAGCTGTGCAGCAATAATTGCTTCGCTATTCCATTCAGCTAAACCGTAAGCTGCTTCATTTAATAATTCAGGGTGCTGATGCTCAAAGCCATAATAAGTAACATAATCATCATTGCTAGCGAGGCGATAGCCTCCTGACAAATCAAATACTTTTTTACCCATGGCTAAAAAACGCGGAGCTAAATCTACACTTACTTTATGATCAGTGCACAAACATACGTAATCAGCAGTATTACTAATATCGCTTAAAGCTAATTCACTAAGAGGCAACAAAGGTTGGTCAAGTAAACCTAAATGCTCAGGGTACAAATCGCTAAGCAGCTTATTTTTATCCAAACTGCCTTCTGATACATAACAACCTGTTAAAGTTAAATTTGGGTGTTTCGCAACTAAACTTGCTAACTCTGCGCCGCTGTAACCGCTTGCGCCAATAATCACTACATTCATTTATTACTCGTTATCTTAAAATTAGTTACTACTTACTTATAATGTTCGCTTAAACTAGCTTAGACGCTAATTAAGTCTTTTTTATTAATGAATTTTGATTATCGTCGCATTATTTTCATAGTATTACTTTAATATATTTATGCTTAAAAAGTGAATTGATATTCATAGTAAATACTTTTATATTGTTATGCAATTAAATTGAATACTTATTTTGGATTTTTTTATGCCTTTGCCATCGTTTATTTCTATGTACCAACAATTAATTGCAGCTCCTTCTATAAGTTCGATTGAAGATAGTGAATGCATGAGCAATAAAAATGTAATTGAGCTACTTGCAAAATGGTGTGAAAGCCTTGGTTTTACTTGTGAAATAATTGAATTGGAAGGCGGAAAAGGACGTTATAATTTATTGGCAAAGCGAGGGAATGGTGATGGCGGATTAATGCTCGCGGGTCACACCGATACAGTGCCATTTGACGACAGCCGTTGGAACCATAATCCATTTAAACTTACCGAACTCGATAATAAATTGTATGGGTTAGGAAGCATTGATATGAAAGGTTTTTTTGCTTTTGTATTACAGGCTGTCAGTGAGCTTGATGAAAAACAGCAAACTCAACCTATTTTAATACTCGCCACTGCCGACGAAGAAACAACAATGGCAGGCGCACAACAAATATGTAAACACCCAAATTTAAAACCTGCGCGCTGTATTATAGGCGAACCCACTGATATGACTCCGGTATTTACTCATAAAGGACACATGAGCACAGCAATTAGAGTAGTTGGTCGTTCAGGTCATAGCTCCGATCCCGAACGTGGTCTTAACGCCATTGAAGTTATGCATAAAGTGATTGCAAAATTACTGATCTTAAAAGAACAATTAAAGCATAAGTATTCAATAGAACACTTCGAAATACCCTACCCAACTTTAAATTTTGGAAATATTCATGGTGGCGACAACGCAAATAGGATTTGTGGTTGCTGTGAAATGCACATAGATATGCGTCCGTTACCGGGTTTAAGTATTAAAGAGTTACAAGCTTTAGTTCTTGATGCAATTAAAGAAATAAACGAGCAATACCCTAATGCGGTTAGTGTTATCGATTTGCATGACCCCATTCCGGCATTTAGCGGCAGCACCGATAGTGCGCTTGTTAAGTTAGCTGAAAAAATAGCGGGGCAAAAAGCGATTGCTGTAAATTACTGCACTGAAGCGCCTTATATTCAACAACTAGGGTGCGAAACAATTGTAATGGGTCCAGGCTCTATTAACCAAGCGCACCAACCTGATGAATTTTTAGCGACAGAAAAAATAAAACCATCACAACAAATTATCAGCAATATAATTAAAGCGAGCTGTTTTAGCCTTTCTTAAATACTCTTTTTAAAAACCAACAAAAAAGGCGCTAACTTGAATAAGAGCGCCTTTGTTAATTATAAATAACGATGTTTATAATTACATATATTTACTTAAGTACTTTTTAAAGACAGGATCGGTTTTAGCTAACTCTTTTTGCTCAGCTAAAATATCTTTTAAAATAGCACCTGAAGTAAGCGGATTTGCAAGCACGACTCTAAATACAACCGTAGGTTGATTATCATAATTAGAAGGCGTTAAACGTGTACGCGACACAAACGAGCGTCCCGATTCACGTTGACGCTTTTGCATACTGGCCGTAAAACGATTCAATGAGGCAAATATATCTAACCTAGTTGCAGCATCAGCATCAGCTATTGCTTGTTTGATTTTTTTTGGTACATAACGATACGTTAATAAGCACAGCTCAGGCTCTGAAACAAGTTCAAAGTCTTCGTCTGCTTTAATTAAATCGGCAAAATAATGTGCCTTTTTAATACTACGATCAATTAGCATTTCGTAGCCTTTACGACCTATAACTCGTAAGCAAGCATGTACTAACATTGCCATACCGGGTCTGCTACCCTCAAGCGTATGACTACCTAAATCTTTAGAGCCTTTACGTAAAATATATTCTGCGTGGTGCTCTATAGCGTCAGTTGCAGTCGGATCTTTAAATAAAACTAAACCTGCGCCCATTGGCACATACATTTGCTTATGTGCATCAATAGTAATTGAATCAGCTCGTTCAATTCCTTTTAATAAAGGACGGTGCGTATTAGATAAAAGAGTTGCTCCTCCCCATGCAGCATCTACATGAAAGTGACACCCAATTTCTTCGCTCAAATCAGCCATTGCATCTAATGGGTCAATATTACCGGTTTCGGTAGTACCCGCGACACCAATAATGGCCATAACTTTAATGCCTTTAGCTTCAAGCTCAAGCGCTTTTTCACGCATAGCATCAACATCTACTTTATTGTTATCGCAGGTTTTTATACCAATTAAATTTTCACGACCAATACCTAATAAATCAACTGATTTGCCTAATGAATAATGTCCGCGCTCAGATATTAAAACAGCCAAACCTTTATAGCCATAATGCAACATGCCAGCAATAAGGCCCTGTGCACCAATACCTTTAAAATCACCATCTGGTTTTAATAAACGATTTCGGGCAATCCAAAGCGCAGTAATATTAGCAATCGTACCACCGGAGCAAAAAGCACCTAATGATGTTTTAGCACTATGCATCCATTTAGAATAAAACGAGTCTTCTTGTCCATAAGCTAAATGGTGCATCATCCCCAAAACTTGGCGCTCAAGAGGAGTAAATGCTTTAGATGTTTCTATTTTTACTAAGTTTTGATTTAGCCCTACCATCAATTTTGACAGTGGTAATAAAAAATGAGGTAAGGCAGAGGTCATATGACCAATAAAACTAGGAGCAGCGGTATGCACAGAATGCGCAACAAGTTGCTCCATTATGTCTTGTGCATAAGCAGATACAAACGTTGGATCCTCAGGGATCACAGCTGATTGAAAATCTTTTTCGATTTCATGCAATGGCTTTTCAATTGCCGCTATATTTTCGTTTAAGAAACCTGCTAAATTACTCGAAATTTCAAGCTCGATTTTGCTTAAAGTTGAGTCTGGCGCTTCAGGTACAGTAAATATACGCTTAAGGCTTTCTTTAGAGGCGACGGCACAACGCTTTTGATCCATCTTAATACCTAGTGTGTGTAGCTAAAAAACATGTTTATCTATAAAAAAGGCCATATTTTGGCACTATTTTAAAGAATAGTGTTTTAAATAATTGCGCTAACTTTACTGCAATCCAACCAAAATGTCTCGCATAAAGCCATAAAAGCAGTCAAATGCATGACAAAAAAATGATAATTTAATTAATATTCAGCTCAAGATAATAAATTCGAATTAATTATTGGGCATTTATATATTTTGCGTATAATAAAACGATAATAAAAAAGGGACATATATGCTTAAAGGAAGAGTAAGAATAAGTTGGTTAATGGCTGGTTTTAGTGTGTTTTTAATTAGCTTATTCGCCTACGTTTATTACACCTACCAAACTACCCGTGCAGAAATAATGCAATCGGTCGACACTCGCCTACTTAATGCAGCCACCAGCGTAAAACATATTTTAGGTGATGAGTACCTTAACGCTGTTAATCAAAATGACACGATTAGTTTTTCTGACTATCAAGATAAAAGCAAAAAGCTTTCAGAGTTCGCTCAGGCACTCGATATTGCGTATGTTTACTCGATGATACTAAAAAATGGAAAAGTTTATTTTGGTGCATCTAGTTACACACAAGACGATCAAAATAACGGAAAAGTAACCCAGTTTTTAGACCTTTACCCAGAGGCAACAGAAGCAAATATAAGTGCTTTTTATTCAACAGAACCCGTATTTGAAATATCGAGTGATCAATGGGGACACTTTAAAACTATTTTTATTCCTTATATTGATGAAACTAACGGCAAAACCTATTTAACCGGTGCCGATATAACTATTTACGATTTGAATCAAAAACTGAAAGAAAGCGTATCTAAAGCTGTAGCCATGGCAAGCTTCTTCTTTTTTATTGCGATACTCGTTGCTGCTATTTATATATATTTACTCAAACGTTCTTTAGCAACTGATTCAAGCACTGGTTTTGCGAATCATATAGCTCTGGAGTACTTTCTTAAAAAGAGTAGCGCTCATCATATGCAGTTAGCGGTTATTTGGATTAACGAAATAGAAGATATAAATAGTTTTTACGGTACAGAAGTTGGCGATAAAGTGATGAAAAACTTATTAATACACTTTAAAAACCGCTGTTCTACACGCTGTCATATTTATCGCTTAGCAACAAATAAACTAGTGCTCCTTGCACCAAAAGAAATTCCGTATATCGAATTTAACGATCTTATCGAAACCTATAACTTTAATACCCCATTACTAACCGACCCTTTTATTTATATTACGCTATGTGCAGGCATTGCCAGTGGCAATAAGTCACTCTTACTAGAGAATGCACATATCGCGGCTTTACAGGCTAAACAAGGTCGGCATACAGTCGTTAATTACTCCAAAGCACTACATGATGTAAAAGTGCAATATCAATACAACGTAGAAATGGCTAAAGAAGTACGCGAGGCGTTTGATAACAACCGTATAGTGCCTTATTTTCAGCCTATTATTGATATAGATACAAATCAAATAGTGCAGTATGAATGCCTAGCTCGCATGGTAACTAGCACAGGTGAAATATTAAAACCTGACGCATTTTTAAATGTTGTAACCCGCTCAAGAATGGATGGTTTATTAACGCGTACTATTTTCTCACAATGTGTTAGCCGATTTAGAAAAACAAATATTTGCTGGAGCTTAAATATAACAGCCCAAGACATGCTTGATCCCAGTTTAAGTGAATATATAGCTTATGAATTAAAACGTTACCCGCATCCGGGTAATATCACTCTTGAGCTTATAGAAACACAAGCAATTGCTAACTTTTCAGAAGTAAAAGCATTTATAGGCATGGTTAAAACGAAAGGTGTAAAAGTTGTTATTGATGACTTTGGTAGTGGCTATTCAAACATATCAAACGTATTAAAACTTGAAGTAGATGGCATTAAACTAGATGGCGCTTTAATAAAGCAAATTGTAAACGATAAAGACATTTACTTATTTATAGAGCACATAGCGAGTTTTGCTAATCAGTTAGGTTTACAACTAATAGCCGAATCGGTAGAGAACAAAACAATTGTAACTGCACTTAAAAAAGCAAATGTGACACTGATGCAAGGTAATTACTTTGCTCACCCAGCGTCACATGTTAACTCACAAAATGAAGACGTATTAACGATCAGCTAAATTAATAATAAGTCGGTGGCTTTGTTGGCCACTGGCCCAATATTTACGTTCAAAAGGCGTAATAGCATCATCTGATTCATAAGGTACTACATCGCAAGAGTTACCAGTTAGTTCAAGGGCTCTTGCAAACTCTTTAACGTAAATATCCCAATTACTTCTTACCTCTAACAAGCCACCTAACTTAACAATAAATGGAAAGATAGCTGCGCCATGCCAGCGCCTGCGAATATGTTTAGACTTTGGCCATGGGTTTGGATACAACAAGTAATGATGGCTAGGCTGCCAATTAGCATCAACCGCTAAACGCCAAAAGTCGTTTAAATCGGCTTGTACTAATATGTACTGCCCACTGTCGGTTTGCTTATACTCAACATCATGTTTATCAAGGCGGTGCGACGATTTATCAATACCTATAACAAGCGCATCGGGATGACGCTTAGCCAAATTAGCCGTACTTTCGCCAACACCGCAACACGAATCTAAAATAAGCGGACCTTTAAAAGCGTGTACTTTAGCGTTAACTTCATCAAACGCGAGTTGTGTATGCTCTGCAATTGGCTTTTTAAATTCAGCACTTAAATGCTTATTTACTATTTCATCAAGCTTTTCGTGAATACCCGCTTGGTTAGATACAATACTACGTGAATTTGCATCATTCATTAATGTCTTAGCCCCACACCTTTTTTGATCAATGTAAGCGCTAATGTAAATAACGCTGTTATAAATACTAAAATAACTCCAAGAGCCACGCTTAAATCAACATCCGACACACCTAAAAAGCCATAACGGAACGCGTTAACCATATAAATTATAGGATTAATTTGCGATACATTTTGCCAAAACTCTGGCAGTAATGTAATGGAATAAAACACACCCCCTAAGTAGGTTAATGGCGTTAAAATAAAGGTTGGGATAATACTAATATCATCAAAGCTATTTGCGTAAATTGCATTAATCAAACCACCTAAAGCAAATACGGCAGAAGTTAAAATAACTGTAGCCATAATCACAAAAACATTATGAATTTGAATATCAACAAATAATAACGATACACAGGTAACTATAAAGCCCACCATAATGCCACGCGTCATACCGCCGCCCATATAACCCAGTACTATTATGTAATTAGGTACAGGTGCAACTAAAAGCTCTTCAATGCTTTTTTGAAACTTTGTTGAATAAAAACTAGAGGCTACGTTCGAGTATGAGTTTGTAATAACCGACATCATTATAAGGCCCGGTACAATAAACTCCATGTAGCTAAAACCGCCCATATCGCCAATTCGTGAACCAATTAAGTTACCAAAAATAACAAAATATAAGCTCATTGTAATTGCTGGCGGTACTAAGGTTTGCACCCAAATACGTAAAAAACGAATACACTCTTTAATCCATAAACTCTTTAAGGCTACGCCATATTTAAACATTTATTCGCCCCGCCCTTGCTCTAGTAATCCTACAAATAACTCTTCTAGTCTGTTTGCTTTATTTCGCATACTCAATACAGTATTACCTTGAGCTGTTAATGCACTAAACACAGCATTTAACCCTTGTGATTTAGCAACTTCCACCTCAACAGTGCGATCGTCTGTCATGGTAAATTTATAGCCATCAAGCGTTACAGGATTTGCTGGCGTTTTTAAATCTAAAATAAACGTTTCTTTATCAAGCTTTGCAAGCAGTGCTTTAATTGTGGTGTTTTCAACAATTCGACCATTATCGATAATCGCAATGTTTTTACACAGTAACTCTGCTTCTTCAAGGTAATGTGTGGTTAAAATAATGGTAACGCCTTGCTGATTTATTTGGCGTAAAAAATCCCACATTGAGCGACGAAGCTCTATATCTACACCTGCTGTTGGCTCATCAAGTATAAGCAACTTTGGTTCGTGCATAAGCGCACGTGCAATCATTAAGCGGCGTTTCATACCACCTGAAAGCGTACGCGCTTGCTTGTCTTTTTTCTCAAGTAAACCAAGTTGAGCTAGGTATTTATCAGCACGCTTATGGGCTTCAGCGCGTGGAACACCGTAATAACCAGCTTGGTTAACAAGTATTTGGCTAAGCGTTTCAAACTGACTAAAGTTAAACTCTTGCGGCACTAAGCCTAAATGCGCTTTTGCGGCTTCTAAGTCAGTATCAATATCGCAACCGAATACTTCTACTTTGCCTTTTGTTTTATTAACAAGTGAGGAAATAACACCAATAGTAGTTGATTTACCAGCTCCATTTGGGCCAAGCAAAGCGAAAAAATCACCTTCGTAAACTTGTAAATCAACGCCTTTAATGGCCTCAACACCATTTTTATAAACCTTAGTAAGGCCTTCTATATTTAAAGCAATATTTTGCTTAACCATTACTTACCCTCACCATAACCCCAACGTTTTGTTAGGTTATGTTCAATATTTAAATGATCTAAAATTCTTGCCACCATAAAATCGACTAAGTCTTCAATACTTTGTGGCTTATGATAAAAACCAGGTGCTGCTGGCATAATAGTTACCCCTAAACGAGATAACTTAAGCATGTTTTCTAAATGAATTTCGTTAAATGGTGTTTCGCGCGGTACTAAAATTAGCTGCCCGCGTTCTTTTATTACAACATCGGCGGCGCGCTCTAGTAAATTATCTGACGCCCCTACCGCAATTGCAGAAACCGATCCTGCACTACACGGGCATACCACCATTTTTTTAGGTGCCGCAGAGCCCGATGCCACAGGGCTAAACCAGTTATCTTTACCATATACTTTTAACTGTTCAGGCTTGGCATTAAACAGCGTACTTAACTGCTCAGTTGCTTTATCTTCATTGCCTGAGAGCTTTATGTTTGATTCTGTATCAAGCACTACTCTCGCAGCACTTGAGATAAGTACGTATACTTGAAATTGCTGTTCTAACAATACTTCGAGTAACCTTAAACCATAAGGCGCACCCGATGCACCGCTAAAAGCTAACGTAATTCTATCTTTAAATTGCACATTATTCTCCGCTGTATTTATCAGCTAAACCATCAATAAGTTGTTGATGTAAGCCATTAAAGCCACCATTACTCATAATTAAAATATGTTGATTAGGCTCAATACTTTCAAGCACTGTATCAATAATTGTTTGTGTAGAACTAAAGCACTGCATATCGGCTTTTTCAGCTTGCTCTTTGAGCGACCAATTTAGATTATCAGGCTCAAGAAGTAGCACATCGTTAGCATCACGTAATGAGTCTAATAATGTATGTTGGTGCACACCCATTTTCATCGTGTTTGAACGAGGCTCTAAAATAGCGATAATTTTTTCATCGCCCACTTTTGCACGTAACCCCGCAAGGGTTGTTTTAATTGCTGTTGGATGATGCGCAAAATCGTCATACACCTTTATGTTATTAATATCAGCTTTGAGCTCCATTCGCCTCTTGGGGCTAATAAACTCACCTAAAGCATCAATACTATGGTCAATAGCGATACCAACATGACGTGCAGCGGCTATCGCCATAATTGCATTTTTAACGTTATGCTCACCTATTGCTTGCCAACGCACAGTTCCCTGATTTTCGTTATTTAGCAATACATTGAACTCGCTGCCATCTGCTTTTAATAACTCATAATTCCAATCATCACCAAGAGTTTCGCTTTCGCTCCAAAGCCCTTGCTTTATTACATCATTAAGCGCTATATCTTGCTTTGGCCAAATTACTTTGCCGCTTTGAGGTAATGTACGCATTAAGTGATGAAATTGTTTTTTTATTGCGTTTAAATCTTCAAAAATATCAGCATGATCGAATTCAAGATTATTTAAAATGAGTGTGCGAGGTAAGTAATGCACAAACTTACTGCGCTTATCAAAAAAGGCAGTGTCGTATTCATCCGCTTCAATAACAAAAAATGGCGTTTCGCCCACTTTTGCCGACACACCAAAATTTTGGACTATGCCGCCAATTAAAAACCCTGGTTTTAAGCCAGCGTACTCTAATATCCATGCGAGCATACTTGCTGTTGTGGTTTTGCCATGGGTACCAGCTACAGCAAGTACCCATGAGTTTTGCAATAAGTTATGTTTGAGCCATTCAGGACCTGAGGTATAAGGTAAGCCTTTATCTAAAACATATTCAACACATAAGTTTCCACGACTCATTGCATTACCAATAACCACCATATCTGGCTTAGGCTCTAATTGAGATACGTCGTAGCCTTGAGTCAACTCAATACCAAGCTCTTCTAGTTGCGTACTCATCGGAGGGTAAACGTTTTGATCAGAGCCTGTAACCTTATGACCCAGCGATTTTGCAATGGCTGCAATACCGCCCATAAACGTGCCACAAATCCCCAAAATATGTATATGCATATACTTTCCTTAAATCGTGCGCTTACTTTACAGCTCTGCAAAGTTTAATGGCGCTATAATGCCAAAATTTGCGCTTAGTTACCATTGCAGGTAAGCATTTCACTCTTGCCAAAAGAGCTTTAATCTAAGGTTTAACCACCCTAACAAATAAACATTTATGTTATAGCGCAACTAAGTCATTTTTAAATTGAACGGTAGCCAGAAAAGGTTGGTACAAAGAACACGAATACGTCATTAAAATTAAGTAAAAAGCATGGCTTACTTTTAAGAAACTCTTATAAATGTTATAAAACACACCGTTTTTAAATACTTATTTTTTTAATACTTAAAGGGACGTAATATGAAAAAGCTATTCTTTGTAGCCTGTATTCTTTTATCAACAAAAATCTTTGCTTTAGAACTTACTAAATATCCTATAGAGCTTAGCTCTGCAGAGGGTATCAATGTAGTTATTGCAACTACGCTAGATAAAAAACAAGCGTTAGTAAGAGTTAAAGGCATTAATAACGAAATTGATGACATTGTATTTTTAACTAACCTAGAACCTCACGGTAGCAATAAAGCTTATAAATATACGTTTGATGGTTCTAAACGCAGCATTGTTACTGTTAATGATAACTACCGCTGCTGCTCATATACTCTAAATATTCCTGATAGCCGAGATGGAGTTTATTTAAGAAAAAACGAAGAATCTACATCAGGTATAACTGAAAGTTTAGAAAAGCAATACGAACAGCAAGTAAGTAAGGAAATTCAAGCTAAACTTGCCATATTTAATCGTGATAAACATTTAAATTATCAGCAAATGAATATGACTGACGCCGACCAGCAAGTTAATAAACAATGCGGTTCAACAATAAAGACTAATGTTGATTGGGAAGCGGTTGATGATAAAAGCTTACAAAAATATGCAGTGGGTTCCTTCTGCGCGCAAGTAGCAAAAGAAATTGCTTATATGTGTAAAGAAGACAATAGTTTTAAAAGTAAAATAGCAGATGTTAGTACCATTAACTGCGAGTTTACTGATCAGCTAAAGTTACGTAAATTAGATAAAACGTTAACGTTTAAAACATCATCTGAAGCTCCTAACCAAGGGCGGTTTATTAAAGCTTACTTATTGAATTTATAATATTGATTTATAAAGTAAAAAAGCACCTCTCGGTGCTTTTTTTGTTTATGTTAATCTATAAGTTAAAAATACGATTAAACCAACACCGAGCAATAAACGGTATATTACAAATGGCAACATCCCCATTCGCTCTATTACTTTTAAAAACATAAATATACATGCATAAGCCGATAAGAACGATAACACCACCCCTAACAATAACGTGTTCCAATCAACAACATGGTCACCCAATGCAAGTTCTATAGTGTAGTAAAGCCCCATCATAGAAATAATAGGTATTGCCAGTAGGAACGAAAAACGCGCTGCGCTTTGTTTATTCATACCCAACATTAAACCAGCAGTCATAGTAATACCTGAACGCGAGGTACCTGGGATCATAGCCACCGCTTGTGCAAAACCAATTATAAGCGCTGTTTTCCAATTTAGTTGGTAAATGGTTTTAATTTGTTTACCCTTTGCATCGGCGTACCACAGCAGCAAGCCAAAAATGATGGTCGTTGCTGCAATAACCCATGCGCTTCTCAGGTATAACTCAATAAAGTCTTTTAAAAGTAAACCTAAAATGGCGGCAGGAACAGTACCTAAAATTATCCACCAGCCTAATTTACTGTCATCGGTAGCGCCTTGCTTACCAAATGATTTAAACCATGCACTTAGTATATCTACTACTTCTTTACGAAAATAAATAACAACGGCAATTAAAGTACCAACGTGTACTGCCACGTCAAATGCGAGGCCCTGATCTTCCCAGCCTAAAATTTGCGATGGTAAAATTAAGTGCGCCGAACTCGATATAGGTAAAAATTCAGTAAACCCTTGTATGAGGGCTAAAATAATTATTTCGATAATACTCATGGGTTAGAAAACTCCACCTTCCATAGTTTTTGTTGAGGGTTATTATATGCATTCCATAACTGAGCAATTGTTTGTTTAGCTACAGGATGATAAAAATCAGGTGCAACCTCGCTCAATGGCTGTAATACAAATGCATTTTTAGTTATTTCGTCACGCGGTAATTGCGCTGGGGAGTCGCAAATTACATCATCATAAAACAGTAAATCCAAATCGAGCGTGCGTGGGCTGAATTTTTTATCGCTAGCCATACGACCGTTATCACGTTCAATGTTTTTTAGTAAAATACATACATCAGCTAATGACATATCAGTAGTTGCAGCAACGACTGAGTTATAAAAATTATTGCCAGCAAAACCAACCGCTTCACTTTCAAAAACAGACGAATGCATAATTTTTTTGAAGTGTTGCTTAAGTGCAATCAATGCACATTGTATATAGTGCGCTTTATTTATATTTGAGCCTAGGCTGATGTAAATTTGCGGCATTTAGTCTTTTGCCTTAGTACGTGTAATTTCAACACCCACTGTTTGAGCTTGTGGTACTGCAGCGGGTTTACTTACTTTAATAGTAACCTGAGGGGTATTAAATTCAGTCAAAATAATATGCGCTAATTGCTCAACTAAAGTTTCTAGCAATTCAACGGGTTTTGCAGTGCTGTGCTCTATAACGCGCTCACTCACCTTTGAATAGTCGAGTGCTAAATTAATATCGTCATTAGCGGCTGCTGGTTTAATATCACTTAGCATTTCAATATCAAAATACAGGCTCTGTTTACTTTCTTTTTCAAAGTCGTACACTCCAATAATAGTGTCGACATGCAATTGAGATATAAATACCTTGTCCATTGATACTCCAAATGACTGAGCTAATTATGTTAAGTATCAATTAAATTAATACTGCATATACTTTAATCAGTGTTTAAATATGCAAAAATTACTTTTACAATAACAAAATAACTTTGTTAGCTAAAAATTAAATAGGCATAATCATTTTCACGATAAATTTTGCCGCCAATAATAGCCCAAAAGCAATACCAATTACATTAAATGTGGTTAGTATAATGATAAAAAATTAAGGAAGTGCGTGTTAGCGATTTTAATGTTTGTTTTAGCTTATTTACTCGGATCGATTTCATCGGCTATTTTAGTGTCGCGGTTATTCAAACTTCCTAATCCTCGCAGTAACGGCTCTAATAATCCAGGCGCAACCAATGTTTACAGGTTAGGCGGTACGTTGCCTGCTTGCTTGGTTTTAGTATTTGATATTTTAAAAGGCACTATTCCAGTTTGGGGAGCCTATTTTTTAAAGTTAGAACCACTAGAGTTAGGTTTAGTTGCAGTAGCAGCTTGTTTAGGGCATATGTACCCTATATTTTTTAACTTTAAAGGTGGTAAAGCAGTCGCTACTGCATTTGGATCTTTATTACCTATTGGTTTGTCGTTGGCTGGGTTACTTGTTTGTACTTGGCTAGTTGTAGTAGCAATAACTCGTTATTCATCACTTGCGGCTCTTGTGGCTGTATCCTTAGCGCCTTTATATACTTGGCTAATAAAACCACTCTACACATTACCTGTAACGTTTATTACTTTATTAATTATTTTTCGTCACCGTACTAATATTATTCGCTTATTTACTGGTGACGAACCAAAAGTGGATGCTAAAAAAGCACCCACTGATAAAAACAAAAACCTGTAAAATATGGGCAATTAAATCGCCTCAAGGCTATCTATTGGCCAGCGAGGTTTTGTTTTCATATCAAGGCTTGCAAACTGACCTGCCTTCAAGCGCTGCATACCTGCATAAGCAATCATAGCGCCATTGTCGGTACAAAATTCAGTGCGAGGATAAAACACTTCACCTTTCATACCTTTCATTACGCGCTCAAGTTGTAAGCGTAGTTGTGTATTTGCACTTACTCCACCGGCAATAACTAAGCGCTTAATACCTGTTTGTTTTAGCGCTCGCTTACACTTAATAACTAACGTATCAATAACGGCTGTTTGAAATGCATGTGCTATATCAGCTTTAGTTTGCTCGTCATCGCTATTTTGCCTAATAGTGATTGATGCAGCAGTTTTTAAGCCACTAAAGCTAAAATCAAGACCCGGTTTATCAGTCATCGGACGAGGAAACACAAAACGCTTAGCAACCCCTTGCTCTGCCATTTTAGCCAAACGTGGACCACCTGGGTAATCAAGACCAAGTAACTTAGCTGTTTTATCAAATGCTTCACCTGCGGCGTCATCTACCGACTCACCCAATACTTCGTATTGACCAATGCCAGCCACCTTTACCATCATCGTATGACCGCCAGAAACTAATAGTGCGATAAATGGAAATTCTGGAATGTTTTCCTCAAGCATCGGCGCAAGTAAATGCCCTTCCATGTGATGCACTGCAACTGCTGGAATATCCCAACCGTATGCGAGCGAACGACCAATAGACGTGCCCACCAGTAATGCGCCAACTAAACCAGGACCTGCGGTGTAAGCAATACCGTCTAAATCTTCAGGACCGCAACCAGCTTGTGCAAATGCAGCATCAATAAGTGGTAATGTTTTACGAACATGATCGCGAGATGCAAGCTCAGGCACTACACCACCATAATCAGCATGTACTTTTACTTGGCTGTATAATTGATGGGCCAACAAACCCTTTTCGTCATCGTAAATTGCAATACCCGTTTCATCACATGACGATTCAATGCCTAAAATTCGCACTGTACTTCTCCTGCCTTTTAAATTTTTACTTTGCTGTTTTTATAACGAAAGACCAATATTTGTTTGACCATCTTCAAGGGCAAACTTTTTAAGTGCTTTTACGCTATCAGAGGTAATACGCCCCATAGCTTCAACAAAATCAATTAACTCACCAAGCACTTCCATTTCGTACTGCATTAACGGATGTTCGCGTATAGCCTTATTATCTGCCACCTCACCTTCTACCGTCATCTGATATTCAATAAAACGAGCAACTGTTGCTTGTGATATTTTGCTTATACTAATAAATTCTTGTTCGTCTTGTGCCATTAAACCATGCATTAAGCTAAGTAGAGAGGTAGCAGCATCAATAGCAGGGTAAGTACCAAACATATCAAAGTCAGCAAGTTCAGGGACGTTTGGCTCTATTTTTTCGATTTGCTTTTCAAGATCTATTTTACTTTTAGGAAGTAGTATTTTTTCCCAACATACATTAAGTGAATTACGAAGTAGGGTTTCATCACCAAACCCAGTCGCTTCACTAAATAAACCATAATTAGGCAACATGCGTTCAATTAAAGCACCCGCTAAAACAGCTTGCTGTAAGTAGTTTAGATCTCTAATACGCTGGAAGTTATTCGCTTTTGTCATTTTTTAATGTCTCACACGACCAACAAAAATCGAATGTTGATCCGTTATGCTCATTGCAATTAGGACATACCCAATCTGGAGCTGATTTTTTTACTTGTTGGTAGTTTACCAATATTTCGCGCGCATGGCGCTCTTTAATCGTATAAACCTGCACACTAACTTGAGCTTGTTCAAACGGTATTTCACCCAATGCGCCCTGCAACATTTCACCTTTAATTTGACACTCAATACCATCTGTTTGTATTAAGCCTTTAATAATATTGGCTTCTAATATATTTTCAGCACGATAAATAGTAATCCACTGAAATTGACTGTCTGCTAAGTTATCAGTATTAATATTAGTATTTTGCAATTTTCACCTCATTAATTTTGGGTATACAATATCCTACGCTAGTCTACTAAACTTATTTAGCAGCCAATATTTCACAGGAATAAACATGACACTTACAACTCCCGGCTTACTATTTCCGGCAATATCGCTGTTGTTACTTGCCTATACAAACCGATTTTTAGTACTAGCGCAATTAATTAGAGAATTAAATGCGCGTGAAGGTGAATCAATACGCCCTGTAGTTGTTGCACAAATCACTAATTTAAGAAAACGCATTAATCTAATTAGAACAATGCAAGTGTATGGCGTGGCATCATTTTTATTATGTACGTTATCAATGTTTGCTCTGTTTATTGAGTTTAATACGACTGGGATTATTTTGTTTGGGATTAGCTTAGCGTGTTTAAGCTTGTCACTGCTAACCTCTTTGTTTGAAATTCATATCTCGTGTGATGCTATAGAAATAGAATTACAAAGCATAGAAAACAAGCCTCTAAGCAACCGTATTAATCGTAACTTTGTTAAATAAAAAGCTGATACAAATCAATTATTGCTCAACTGATAATAAATTATGCTTTAATCAATGCGCCATTATGTGGCATACTTTTTCATTAAATAGAATGATTAGCTTTAAATAAAAAACTTATCAATCTGATTTACAAGTATTTAGTATGATTTATTCATCCCGAAAAAGGATACAAGGTAAATAATAAATCATTAGGCCTAGGCCTAAAAAATAATACTCTGTAACAGTTTACCCCTTTAATTAATAACAAAAGAGGGATATCCTGACCAAAATTTGTCATAAACTTGCAAACACATTTAAATATTAGATTTTACAGAATTGTTTAAGTAAAAAATTAATATTATTGATGTTTGCGTTATATGCGACTTACTTATAAAAAGGGACTATAAAGTGAGATTTGAACAATTAGAACAATTTGTAGCACTTGGCGTGTTGCATCATTTTAGACAAGCTGCTGAACAAACCAAAATCAGCACTTCAGCGCTTACTCGTAGCATTCAAACACTTGAAGATGAAATGGGGTATGAATTAGTAAAACGCTCCACTCGTTCAGTAAAACTAACTCCTGAAGGTGAGCTTTTTCTTGAGTACGCCAAAAACACATTGTCTGAGCTTGAATTAACCAAAAAACGTATTTTTCAATCTATTAATGGAAATACTGATGAAAAATTAGTGATTGGATATACTAATAAAGCAAGCAGCATAGTACCTATTTCCTGTGGGCAATTTTTAGCACAGTACCCTCATGTAAAAATAGAAATGCAATTGCAAGATCAACACGAGCTTACCCGTAAGCTACAACAGGGTGAAATAGATATTAGCGTCTACTCACAAGCTATTAATAGCATAGGCAGTGATATACATTTACCTGACCAACTCATTTTGTTTGTTTCTAAAAATCATCCTCTTGCTCACAAAAATGATATTAGTAAACACGATTTAGATAGTTACCCTATGTTTGGCTGTTTTTCTCAGTCAAAACAAGTACAGACTATGCTTAATGAGGCAATTGACTCTTTAAATAAATCGTCGAGCATTAAGGTCGGTAGTATTGATCAAGTGATGATGGGGCTTGCTAAGTCTAATCATTTTGCTATTGCAAGCATCGAGCATGCAAACACAGTAGCTGAACATTCAGAACTAGTTCAATTAAAAACAAATAAAGACTTAAGCCATGAGCAACTAGTGATACAAACTAGCCAACAAACAGCGGTTGGCGAACATGTAGAGCACTTGTTATCGCTTATAAAAAAAGCAGCAACTGCAATCAATTAAACAACACTATTTTTAAAATGTGTGCGACATAAAAGTAATAGCTTTTGTAATCTTTCCGGCTACACTGTCGCACCTTCAAAAAATTAGTGATATGAATGTTTAACCTACCAGCCGACGACAATTATCTAACCGAAATAGAACAACAAGGCTACTGCATTATTAACAATGCAATAAATGAGCAGCTTATTGTTGATTTAATGGCTGATTGTTACCGTATAAATCCACATTTTACACTCGCTGGCATTGGTCGCTTAAATAACCTTCAAATTGACGATACTATTCGTAAAGATAAAACCTACTGGTTTGATGGCACTTCTCAAGCTCAACTAACTTATCAAGCCGTTATGGAAAGTATTAAAACAACACTCAACCGCACTTTATTTATGGGACTGTTTGATTACGAATGTCATTATGCAAAATACACGCATGGCGATTTTTATAAAAAACATGTAGATGCCTTTAAAGGTCGCTCTAATAGAGTTATTACTAGTGTATTTTATTTAAATACTCCAGCGGAGGGTGGTGAGCTCGTTATTTATAAACCTAAAAGTAAAGAAGTAGAAATTACTATTAAACCAACGGCTGGCACCTTAATATTATTTGAAAGCGAACGCTTTGTTCACGAAGTATTACCCGCTGTAGATAAACGCTATTCAATAGCCGGTTGGTTTAGAAAAAACGCATCTATAAGCGGCATTATTGACCCACCAAGGTAAAATTCCACATATTAGAATGTGATTGGGTATGAAAACAATAAACCAATAAAAATAGCTAAGCCTACATAATGGTTATTCAAAAAAGCTTTAAAACATGCATCCCGCTCACGCTGATGAATCAACTTTTGCTGATAAACTAATAAACTAGTTGCTAACCCTAAGCTAATCCAAAATACAATTGATAACTCATTAACAAAACCAATAAAAACCACTAAAGCAATAAATACTGCATTAAGTAAAAAAATAATATGACGGTCGTATTTACCAAATAAAATAGCGGTCGATTTGACTCCTATTTTTAAATCATCATCTCTATCGACCATTGCATACATAGTATCGTAGGCAACTGTCCAACAAATATTAGCAACAAATAACAACCATGCCTGCGCCGGTAATGCATTTACTGATGCCATATAAGCCATAGGTATTGCCCAGCCAAAAGCTGCACCTAATACAACCTGAGGCAGTTGTGTGTAACGTTTCATAAATGGATAGCAAAATGCTAATCCTAAAGCACCAAACGAAAGTAAAATGGTATTAGTGCTAAGCATTAATACCAATAAAAATGCAATAACGATTAATAAAACAAATAAACTAATTGCCTCTTTACTACTTACTAATCCTGAAGCAAGTGGCCTTTGAGCCGTTCGTTTTACAGAACCATCTATTTTTCTATCAGCAAAGTCATTTATTACACACCCAGCACTTCGCATAACAATAACCCCAAGCGTAAAAACAATAAAGTTAACCAAGCTCGGCATTCCGTTATTAGCAAGCCATAAAGCCCAGTAAGTGGGCCAAAGTAACAATAAGGTACCAATAGGCTTATCTACACGCATAAGCTGTATATAGTAAGGGAGATGTTTTGTTGTTAAATAGGCTAGTTTCATGAGTAAAGGTATGCTCCAGGTAAAAATACTTCACAGACTAAAAAGCTGTAGTCTTTAAGCGAAAATACACTGCGTCGACCTAATAACATTTGTTTAGGTAAACCTAGATCTAATACTAATTGTTGTAATGAATGATGTGTATTAAAACGAGCTATCTCTATATCTTTACGTACAAGATCTGGGTTTTGAAAAATAACATCGCCTAGAGGGCGCTCCCCCATATTATGCAAAGGATTTTTTGATTGGTTTAACAATTGGTTATCAGGCAACCAGCTTTGTGCATAAACCATTGGTATTTCATCGCACATTAAAAGTACTTCCCTATTTAATGCCGATGATGCAGTGCAATTAAGTAGCTTTTGTTGCTCTTGCGATAAATTAAAAACCTGCTCGCTAAGTACTTTTACACTAAAAAGCTGTGCTCGACTTTTTAATTTAGCTGTTAATGAATGCTGTTCAAATAACCAATCACATTCTACAGCCGATAAGTCATTTACCTGTGAGGTATGTTGCCAGTTGGCGGATAAAAAAATAGGGTAAGTAGTCACAATAACTCAATTTAATAAAAACCGAGGCAATAATAACATCGCCAATGCATTTGAAAAAGTGATGATTTACTGCCATAAATAACTGCTCTGCGCTGTTTATTACACTCTATTAAGTATAAACTATTTGTAACTGGTTTAGGAAAACGCTTTAAATATGAAAAAAATAGTATACGTAGGCATTTTTACATTCATAACAAGCTTTATGAGCTTAACAGCGCGTGCAGAATCAACTGTTGGTTATTTTGGCTTTGAACCAGATATAATTACTAATTACATTGGCGCATCAAGTAAAAAAATGGGCTATGTGCGCGTTACTATTGATTTAATGCTTAATAACACATCAGACATTGCCATTGTTGAGCACCACACCCCTTTACTACGCGATGCCTTAGTCGAAATATTTTCGAAAGAACCTGAAGAAAAAATAAAATCCCTTACTGGCCGTGAAGAAATACGCGCAAAATGTGCTGAAAAAATTAAAAGCCTACTAAAAGAAGAAACAGGAAAAGAGATCATCCGTGAAGTCCTGTTTACTAAGTATTTATACCATTAGTATTTAACTACTAACGTTTTGCATTAAATATATTCGCGGTATATGCGTAAGCCATGCCGCTAATTAACCCACCTAAATGCGCCCAATTAGCCATACCTATAAACAATACATCAGCAAAACCAAGCACTAACCAAATCAACATAAAACCAATAATAGCCGTACTAACCAGAGCTGGTTTGTTAGGGTTTAAAAAGCTATGAATCCAACAAAAGCCAAGTAAGCCGTACACAACGCCACTTAATCCACCAAAGTTGGGTCCAACCATTAAATATTGCGCCCAATTACTTAACAGCGCTGTTACTAAAAAAAGCCCTACTAAACTTAATTTTCCGCACTGTTTTTCAATGTTATCGCCAAGCGACATCCACCAAATTAAGTTAAACACAATGTGCATAGCGCTAAAATGCACAAGCGCAGGTGTTAACCAACTAAGCGGTTGAGTTGGATTAAATTGCAGCACCGTATAAATTTGCTCAAATCCACCTAATAAAAAAGCAACGTAAATAACAATGCTTAATATGCTAACAGTTTGATTAAGCCAACTAAGCGCTTTAAAACGCTCAACTAAATTAAGTGATTGCCCTTGATACTTAAGTGGCGACTGTGTGCCACCTACATCCCAAGATGCTTGCTGGTATTTTTCATGATTAGGGTTTTGTGTGAATTCAATCCATAAGGGCTGAACTTGATGAAAATCCTCTTCAAGCACACTAACAATGACATTACTGCCATCTGCTGAATGTAATTGCCCTTTCAAACCTTGGCTTTTTAAATAATCTATAAAGCCCTGTGCGGCGCGCGGGTTATTTAAACTGCCAAGCTCTATCATCGCTCTACTTTCTCGCTATAAGCCGCTTCCCAAGCAGTAAAACCGCCATCCATACTGTAAACATCTTCAAAGCCTTGCTCAACTAAATAACTAGCTGCGCCTTGAGAGCTCATACCGTGGTAACACACAATAATAATTGGCTGATCGAATTCTTTTTCCATCATAAATTGTGCAATATTACCGTTAGAAAGTGCTTCTGAACCAGGAATACGACCAGCTTGATACGAATTAGGATCGCGAATATCTGCAATTACAACGTCTTCTTTATCTAGAAGCTCTAACGTTTGCGCTATAGAAATATATTTAAATGCCATTGAAGTCTCTTTAATTAATAGTATAAAAAAGGCGGCTAAAGCCGCCCTTCTTGTAATTTAGTGAGGAACTAATCCCAGTTTAAAATTACTTTACCTGACTGACCTGAAATCATCATATCAAAGCCAGCTTGGAAGTCATCCACAGAATACTGATGTGTAATGATTGGGTTTAAATCAAGACCAGATTGAATCAAGCTTGCCATTTTGTACCACGTTTCGAACATTTCGCGACCGTAAATACCTTTAATCACTAAACCTTTAAAAATAACTTGGTTCCAATCAACCGCCATATCAGATGGTGGAATACCTAGCATGGCAATTTTACCGCCGTGGTTCATGTTATTAAGCATTGAATTAAAAGCGCTTGGCACACCTGACATTTCAAGACCAATATCAAAGCCCTCTGTCATACCTAAGTCTTTTATTACGTCTTCAAGCTTTTCGCTTGCCACGTTTACAGCACGTGATGCACCCATTTTGCGGGCTAAGTCTAGACGATATTCGTTTACGTCGGTAATAACGACGTGGCGAGCACCAACGTGTTTTGCTACAGCCGCAGCCATAATACCAATTGGGCCGGCACCAGTAATAAGTACATCTTCGCCAACTAAGTCGAACGATAATGCGGTATGAACTGCATTGCCAAACGGGTCAAAAATTGAAGCCAGTTCGTCAGAAATATTATCTGGAATTTTAAATGCATTAAATGCAGGAATAACTAAATACTCTGCAAATGCACCTTCACGATTTACGCCAACACCCGTTGTATTACGGCATAAATGTACACGCCCAGCACGACAGTTACGACAATGCCCACATGTAATATGACCTTCACCCGATACGCGATCGCCTACTTTAAAGCCACGAACTTCCTGGCCCATATCAACGACTTCACCAACATATTCGTGACCAACAACCATAGGAGTAGGAATCGTTTTGCTTGCCCATTCATCCCATTTGTAAATATGTACGTCGGTACCACAAATAGCTGTTTTACGAATTTTAATCAGTAAGTCGTTATGACCCACTTCTGGCTTTGGCGCATCTGTCATCCAAATGCCCGGTTCTGCTTTTAATTTAGATAATGCTTTCATAATTCACACTCAACTAAAAAACCGAAGCGAGGCTTCGGTTTAAAATAAAATTAAATAACGCCCATTTCTTTACCAATACGGGTAAATGCATCAATAGCAATATCGAGTTGCTCAATGCTATGCGCCGCTGAAATTTGTGTACGAATGCGGGCTTGCCCTTTTGGTACTACTGGGAATGAAAAACCGGTTACGTAAATACCTTCAACAAGTAACTTATCAGCCATTAACGAGGCTACTTTTGCATCTCCCAGCATTACTGGAATAATTGCATGATCTTTACCTGCACACGTAAAACCAGCAGCTTCCATTTGCTCACGGAAATATTTAGCATTTGACCAAAGTTTAGCGCGAAGCTCGCCGCCACTTTCTAGCATTTCAAGTACTTTAATTGATGCAGTAACAATTGAAGGCGCTAATGAGTTTGAGAACAAGTATGGGCGCGAACGTTGGCGTAACCATTCAACAATTTCTTTTTTACCTGAAGTATAACCACCTGAAGCGCCGCCTAGCGCTTTGCCTAATGTGCCGGTAATAATATCTACACGGTCTAATACATTACAGTACTCAGGTGTACCTTTACCGTTTTCGCCAACAAAGCCAACTGCGTGAGAGTCATCAACCATTACAAGTGCATCGTATTTATCGGCTAGGTCGCACACTGCTTCTAAATTACAAATAACGCCGTCCATAGAAAACACGCCATCAGTAGCTATTAGCTTAGTTTTAACGCCGGCTTCATCTGCTGCAATAAGTTGCTTTTCAAGATCAGCCATATCGTTATTTGCATAACGAAAACGCTTGGCTTTACACAAACGTACACCATCAATAATTGATGCATGGTTTAATGAATCAGAAATAATAGCGTCTTCTGCGCCTAAAATAGTTTCAAACAAACCGGTGTTTGCATCAAAACACGAAGAATATAGAATCGTGTCTTCAGTTTCCAAAAACTCACTGATTTTTTTCTCTAGTGTTTTATGAATATCTTGCGTACCACAAATAAAACGAACAGACGCAACACCAAAACCATGATTATTTAAACCGTTTTGCGCAGCTTCAATTAGCTCTGGGCTATTAGCTAAACCTAAGTAGTTATTAGCACAAAAGTTGATTACTTTACCTGACGCAACTTCGATTTGAGCTTGCTGCTGAGATTTAATAATACGTTCGCTTTTATACAAACCTTCGGTTTTTACGTCTTCAATTTGCTGTTGTAGCTGGCTAAAAAAAGCAGATGCTCTCATCTGTGTTCTCCATTTATTTGAACGGGTAAACAACCACATTTAAGCGACTGTTTATTATGGGGGGTATTGTAAAAGTTTAATGGGGAAAATGCACGGTTTGCAGTTCGTCGCAAACGCCCTAAACTGGAAGGAATTCCTGCCAGTTTACAGGCTAATCTGTTTAGTTTATTTATGTCTTTAAAAGCGCAGGTAAACTGTTTATAGAATCGATAATTAAATCAGCCTCTTGCTTGGCACTTTCATCAAAGCTTTGACCTGAACGCACTAAAACGCGGGTAGTGATCCCTGCTTTTTTCGCAGCCTGCATATCACTGAGTTTATCGCCCACCATAATACTGCAAGCAGGGTCGATGTTATGCTCTTGTATGCCTTGCAATAACATACCTGGCGCAGGCTTTCTGCAACTGCACTCTTTCAAATATTCAGGGTGCGCTTTTTTAGGGTGATGAGGGCAAAAGTACACATCGGTAACTTCAATACTGTGATCGCTAAATTGGGCTTTCATCCATTGCATTAGTGCTAAAAAATCAGCTTCGGTGTAATAACCTCGACCAATTCCAGATTGATTAGTGACGATTATGATTTTATAGCCCGCATCATAAAATGCTTTACAAGTGCTAAAAACACCTTCAATAAATTCAAATTTATCGCTTTGATACACATAACCATGATCAACGTTTACCACGCCATCTCGATCTAAAAAAAGCGCTTTATTTTTTTGTTGTACATTCATTACAAAGACTCTTTTTGTACAACATGGTTAAACATCGCTTTTACATCATCAACCGTAATTTGGCTCATTAAGTCATCGCCTTTTACGCGCGTACCCCACGGTACTTGCTTAGCTTTTTTACCTGTTTGCTTAAGCAAATTTTGATGATAAACCTCAACCACGTAATCTTGATATAAGTAAGGGCCTGTTCGTGCTGGGTTTGAATGTGCATATAAACCAATAACCGGCGTACCAACAGTTACCGCCATATGTGCAGGGCCTGTATCGGGCGCGAGCACTAAGCTGCCACGCTTTAACACGCACAACAATTCTTTGAGTTTCGTTTTGCCCACTAAATTTAAAATAGGTGTTTTGCTATGCTCTACAATGCTATTTGCTAGGTTAATTTCAAGCTCTGTTGGACCACCCGTCAATACCACCTTAAAGCCTTGCTCGCTTGCATAATCAGCCAATGTGGCATAACGATCAGCGAGCCAATTGCGCTGTGCTTTACTTGCTGCTGGCGATATTACTAATAGTTTATTAGTTAGGTATTCTGGTGTTAGTAACTCATCTGCAACCGCTTGGTCTTGCTCTGTATATGGCATGTTCCAACTCGGTTTATAATCAGCTACACCAATGGCTTTTGCAAAACCTTTAAAGCCCTCAAGCACATGCGCCTGAGCTTCTGGGGCTATTCGTTTATTAATAAATAAGCTATGTAATTCTTTTGAACGCGCCCAATCGAAGCCTATTTTTACTTTTGCCGGAATACAGCGCGCTACAAACCCAGCCCTTAATGCAACTTGCATGTTAAGTAGTACATCAAACTGTTGACCTTTAAAGCGTTGCTTTAAGCTTTTAAGCGCTGCTTTGCCTTGTTTTTTATCAAATACCACCAGCTCAACACCCGGTAAATCGGCAAGTAGCATGGCTTCTATTTTGCCAATAACCCACGTAATTTTTGCATTAGGGTGTGCTTTTTGAATAGCTTGTACAGCACTCACACCATGACATACGTCACCAATGGCTGAGAGTCTTAATATACAAATAGATGAATAATTAGGAGCTTGAGTCACGCATTCCCTTAGGTATTAAATACAAAAGCCGATCTTAAATTATAATCACGCTATTGCAAGCACTTATCCTCAGCTTTAAAACGCGCTAATATAGGCACATTATTTAGCAATTACGCAGAGCTATGTTTAAACAACACGTGCAAGGCAACCACACTCTATTAAGCCACCCTAAATACACAAGCCAAATTACCCTCGATTGGTTTGATGCAAATTATTGGCAACAACAAAATAAAATTGTGGGCGCTAAAAAAGGTCGAGCAACTGCGTGGTTTTTTAAGCAAGACGAATTAACAGCCGTACTTAGGCATTATTGGCGCGGTGGCTTAGTGGGTAAATTGCTAAGCGATCAGTATTTATACCCTGGGCTTGAACAAACCCGTGTGTATAAAGAGTTTAGCTTAATGAGTAAACTTATAGAGCTTGGTTTAAACGTACCAACCCCTATTGCAGCTAAAGTAACGCGTAGCGGATTAATTTATCGTGGTGATATTATTACAGAAGCTGTTAAAGGCGCTAAAAGTGTACTCGACATATTAATTGAACGCTCATTGACTGAAGATGAGTTAGAGGGAATAGCTAAAACAATCGCGCTATTTCATTCAAAAGGTGTGTACCACGCCGATTTAAACATTAATAACATTTTATTTAATGATACTGGTGATGTGTATATTATCGACTTTGATAGAGGTGAAATAAGAGCGCCTAACCCACAGTGGCAACAAAGTAATATGGCACGCCTTGAGCGCTCGTTTTTAAAAGAACAAGGTCGAAACGAGCCATTTAATTGGCAAGCGAGTGACTGGCAAACCCTGCATAGCAACTACCTCAAAACACTCGCTAATATAAGTTAACCTAATATAAGTTCATAGGTTAGACATTAAGAGATAATTGGATTCAGGCCGCATTTTAATCGTCCTTTTTCTTTATCTCTTTTTGGGTTCGCTCTTCGTGCATATT
>NZ_WTLC01000129.1:0-549 GCF_011378875.1 Pseudoalteromonas sp. Z9A5 | reverse complement strand
GGCGCAACACTCGATACAGGTGGTTGGTTAAACCTTACCTGACAGGGACTTGCACCCTGCAAGATGCATCAAGCTTAGCTTGACGCACCAACGCCCAAATAACAGGCTAAGTAATGGTTGGCTAAAATGTGAAACGAAGTGGAACGCAGCCAACTGTTACGTGTCCTTGTTTATTTGCTTGTTAGGTTAATTATTGGATCATCGTTGCCTTTTATTTCAGCAACTTCTGCTCTCAATGCACTTAGTTGCTTATTTGTTTTCTTTGACTCAGCAATCAATTCACTCAATTTATCTTTTGTTCCAAATATTGCGAACGGTAATAAGAACCAAAGAATAACCAAAACAAACAAGAATAAAACTACAACAAGACCAAATCCACCACCTAATAATTCATTCATTACATCTTCCTTTTTATAATTAAAACTTGATAAGACACTACTATCGTCAATTAACCTAACGTCTTAGTATTTATACGTTACGTTGTTTGTATCGTATAAATACCTTGTTGAACGAAGCATACTCCTCACTCAACTTTTTTATTGGTATGCT
>NZ_WTLC01000128.1:0-566 GCF_011378875.1 Pseudoalteromonas sp. Z9A5 | reverse complement strand
ATTTCGGTAACAGAAGACACGCCAGCCACTGGCAATGTATTAACCAACGACACCGATGCAGATGCTGACGTGCTTAATGTGACGCAGTTTGTTATCGATGGGGACACCACGGTTTATACTGCCGGAACAACAGCAACAATTACGGGTGTCGGTGCGTTACTCATTAATGCTGATGGTAGCTTTACCTTCACCCCAGCTACTAATTACACCGGTCCAGTGCCAAGTGCAACTTACACCATTACTGATAATAATGGCGCCACTGACACGGCAATACTTAGCTTTAGTAATATGGTACCTGTCAATGATGCGCCTGAAGCCGTTAATGATGGTCCAATTTCAGTAACAGAAGACACGCCAGCCACTGGTAATGTACTCACCAATGACACTGATATCGATGGCGATACCCTAACGGTAACGCAGTTTGTTATTGCGGGTGATACAACGGTTTATACCGCCGGAACGACAGCAACCATTGCGGGCGTGGGGAGTTTATTAATAAACACCAATGGCACCTTTACCTTCACCCCAGCGGCTGATTATAACGGTCCAGTACCAAGCGCAACTTA
>NZ_WTLC01000127.1:0-588 GCF_011378875.1 Pseudoalteromonas sp. Z9A5 | reverse complement strand
TGTTGAACAAAGCCGCTACGCGGAGCTAGCAACCTCTAGCATAATTGCCACACTTGTCATTGGGACTTCCCCCTATTCACCGGAGAAAACCAATGACCCCATTAAGACAACGCGTCATAGACGAGATCCGTTTAAGAGGCTACTCACCACGTACCGAAGAATCTTATATAAATGCACTTGCTCAGTTAGCTAATTACTACGATAAATCGCCTGACTTAATTAATAAAGAAGAGCTTGAAGCGTATTTTAGGTATGTAAACCTAACACAGCATTTGTCGCGTGCAACGATTGCAGTAAAACTCAATGCCGTTAACTTTTTATATAAATATGTACTACAGCGTTCATTTAATATTGATATTGTATTGCCTAAAAAAGCACATAAAATACCGATACTGCTAACACGAGATGAGGTTTATCGCCTGTTCTTAAATATGGCATCTGCACAACAAAAAGTCATGCTTTGTATTTGCTATGGCT
This sequence comes from Pseudoalteromonas sp. Z9A5, assembly GCF_011378875.1. Lineage (NCBI taxonomy): Bacteria > Pseudomonadati > Pseudomonadota > Gammaproteobacteria > Alteromonadales > Pseudoalteromonadaceae > Pseudoalteromonas > Pseudoalteromonas sp. Z9A5. The sequence continues at coordinate 111 of NZ_WTLC01000127.1, read as the reverse complement.
GTGGACTCAGAATAAGTGAATTACTGAATTTACGGGTTGTTGATATTGAATTTAGCCAAGACTGCCTATGGGTTAGAGCAGGAAAAGGCAATAAAGACCGTCGTGTCATAT
>NZ_WTLC01000126.1:236-643 GCF_011378875.1 Pseudoalteromonas sp. Z9A5 | reverse complement strand
AGCCGATCATCGTCACAGATGCAGGATTTCGCAATCCTTGGTTTAAGTTAGTGCTTAAATTTGGTTGGGATTTTGTAGGCAGAGTGAGGCATCAAACACAATATCAAAAGCCAGAAAATGATACATGCTGGTCACCAGTAAAAACACTTTATTCTAAAGCGACAGTAAAACCCGCTTATCTATTTGAAACACGACTCGCTAAAGCCAATTCATTGAGTGGTCACTTTTACTTGTTTAAATCAAAGCCTAAACAAAGAAAGAAGAAAAACCTTCGAGGAAAAACGATTCGCTGCAGCGTAAGCTTGAAACATGCTAAAGGCGCCACGGAGCCATGGTTATTATTTACCTCATTGTGCAATATTAATTATTCAGCACAAGATATTGTAAAAATTTACAGCCAGCGAATG
>NZ_WTLC01000126.1:0-226 GCF_011378875.1 Pseudoalteromonas sp. Z9A5 | reverse complement strand
CTGAGCCATGGTTATTATTTACCTCATTGTGCAATATTAATTATTCAGCACAAGATATTGTTAAAATTTACAGCCAGCGAATGCAGATAGAAGAGTCCTTTCGAGACTTAAAAAACACCAGTAATGGCTTAAACTTACGTCATTGTCGTAGCTATGAAAAAGGCCGCTTGAATGTCGCATTATTGATTGCATTAATTGCTAATTTTATCCTTTGGTTAGCCGGTTT
>NZ_WTLC01000125.1:0-643 GCF_011378875.1 Pseudoalteromonas sp. Z9A5 | reverse complement strand
GCATTACTCGTCCCGCTGATGATCGGGGTGCTGTTGTTAGTTGCTCCCACGGTCTCTAAGGTGAGTGTGGGGGCGAGTGTATCAATGATACCAAGCTGTGTGGCGCCGCCGGTATTGCCTGCTGCATCGGTAATGCTGGCTTGTACGCTGTAGTCACCATCCGGTAATTCTGGGCTGATCACTTGCCATTCACCGTTTGCATCTACGGTGGCGGTAATTGGGTGATCATCGCCATTGCTGTCGGTGATCATTATTACGATGAGGGTGCCCTCAGGCTCGGTTGATACCCCACTAATAACCGGGGTGTTGTCGTTGCCAAGGCCGAGTAAATCAACGCTAATAACCGGTATGACGGTGTCGACAATGCCACTGCTGCTGGCGGTGCTGGTATTGCCTGCGGCATCGATAATGCTCGCTTGTACGCTAAAGTCACCTTGTGCAAGGGTATTCGGGACTTCAATAAACCAATGCCCATCGCTGTCAACCTCGGTGGTGAGTGTGCGTATAACATTGTTTGCGTCCGTTACAATAAGGGTGACAGTGCCCCCTATCTCATTACTGGTGCCGCGTAATTCAGGGGTTAAGTCGCTTATGTCCCCGACGGGTTGAATAGTCAGTGTTGGTGCGGCGGTGTCGATAATGC
>NZ_WTLC01000124.1:0-650 GCF_011378875.1 Pseudoalteromonas sp. Z9A5 | reverse complement strand
GCTCTGCTTTTGGGATAGATAGTGGTTTGGCGATTACTATCAGATCAAATTCAGAGCATGTTTTCAAGTTTTATTCCTTAAGATCCAACCTATGATCAAGTCTTAGATAATATTGCCCAAATGCCAATAAATCTCCTTCAACCGAAACTAGAGAGAATGACTTTAGTGAATCAAGTTTTAAGTCGCTCTTAAAAGAACTTAAATCAAATGGATATCTAAAACCAGGTCCAGACCAAATACTTAATTCTTCCTCGGTCGAAAACCAAGACATGATTTCAATAAAATTTGCATCAGAAGGTTCATTTAAACGCATATTCACCTAACGAGGCTGTAGAATAACTCTAACAGCCAAATTCAATTAAAAAACGAGCTCCTGCAATTAATTCTAAGCGTTGTTAAGGCATTAGGTAATGTATTTGAACTCCATAAAACTGGCTGTTTTTCTTAAAAAAGAGTAATTCTACAACCTCAACGCCGCACTAAGCGGACTAAAATTGTTGGTTAAACTTTGTGAGGCACGAACAAAAGCCAACTGTTTTTGTTCCGTTTAATGGCCTTATAGTTCGACCAAGCCACTTAATTTAAAAGTAACTGACTATTATATTAAGTGGAATATGCTTCTGTTGGTTACGAATATTGAATGACAAACA
>NZ_WTLC01000123.1:0-676 GCF_011378875.1 Pseudoalteromonas sp. Z9A5 | reverse complement strand
GACCGTTGTAATCAGGAGCAGGGGTAAAGGTAAAGCTACCATCGGCATTAATGAGTAACGCACCGACGCCCGCAATGGTTGCTGTTGTTCCGGCAGTATAAACCGTGGTGTCCCCTGCAATAACAAACTGCGTTACCGCGAGGGTATCGCCATCGATATCAGTGTCATTGGTGAGTACATTACCAGTGGCTGGCGTGTCTTCTGTAACTGTAAACGGACCGTCATTAATGGCTTCAGGCGCATCATTAGCAGCGATAATGTCATTGAAACTTAATACCGCAGTATCGATCCCACCGTTAGTATCGCTGACCGTGTAAGTTGCACTTGGCACTGGACCGTTATAATCAGCCGCTGGGGTGAAGGTAAAACTACCATCAGCATTAATGAGTAACGCACCGACGCCCGCAATTGTTGCTGTTGTTCCAGCGGTATAAACCGTGGTGTCCCCATCGATAACAAACTGCGTCACATTAAGCGCGTCACCATCTGCATCGGTGTCGTTGGTTAATACATTGCCAGTGGCTGGCGTGTCTTCTGTTACCGAAATTGGACCATCATTAACGGCTTCAGGCGCATCATTGACAGGGGTAATGTCATTGAAACTTAATACCGCAGTATCGATCCCACCGTTAGCATCGCTGACCGTGTAAGTTGCACTTGGTACTGGACCGTTGTA
>NZ_WTLC01000122.1:0-702 GCF_011378875.1 Pseudoalteromonas sp. Z9A5 | reverse complement strand
TGGGGGAGAGTATTTACGTCTTACGGTCATACCGTTGACCTTATCCCTGCACAACACGTTACCCCCTTTGTTCGCGGTAATAAAAACGACAGTAACGATGCGCTTGCTATCTATGAAGCAAGCTTACGCCCTAATATTAAATTCGTTCCTATTAAAACCGAAGCTCAGCAAGAAATACTCATGCTTCATAAAATACGCGAGCGGCTGCTACAAAACCGCATTGCTGCAACGAATCAATTACGCGGTTTATTGGTCGATTTTGGGTATGTATTTCCTGTCGGTATTAAGGCATTAGAGCAAGGACTCATTGCGTTTGAAAGTGACTCTGCACTTCGCCCGCTATTACGTACAATGGTGAGTGATATTTACACTGAGTACAAAACTCTTGTTAAACGCATTAAAGCCATTGAAGCGATGCTTACTGCACATGTTGAACGCGATGCTAACGCCAAAATACTTCACTCTATTCCTGGCGTGGGTGTGCTCAATGCCTCAGCTTATGCAGCGTCAATCGGGAACGGTCAGGCATTTAAAAATGCAAAAGAGCTGGGGGTGTGGCTAGGGTTAACACCTAAACAATACGCGTCAGGCGATAAAAGTAAAATGTCTGGTATTACTAAGCGCGGTAACAGTTACCTACGAAAACAACTTATTCATGGTGCTCGCGCCATTATCGCCAGAAGCCACCATAAAACAGATGCG
>NZ_WTLC01000121.1:0-717 GCF_011378875.1 Pseudoalteromonas sp. Z9A5 | reverse complement strand
GGCAGTTACACGGTGAGCGTGAGCATGACCGACGCCGCACAAAATACCACTGTTGTTAGTGGTACAGGTGAAGTGGATGTTACCCCACCGGAACTTGCGTTTACGCCACATTTTGAATTAGGCGCATTGGTGTCATTAAACGGCACCTCGGACTTACCACTAAACAGTGAAATTACCATTACCGAGCAACTTATTGGCGGCGGTGTTGGCATAAGTTACACCACCACCACGGATGAAAACGGCAACTGGTCGTTTATAGGGTTAGGTATTTCATTACTCGATGTTGCCTCCATTACCGCCAGCGGCACAGACGCTGCCGGTAATATTCGTGTTATCAACTCCGATAGCTTCGACACAACACCGCCGACATTAATCGTGGAAATAGCACCTTATAGTAACAGTGAAACCCCCCTTATTAGTGGCAACAGCGATGCAGGTGAAGGGGCATTGGTGACCCTTATTGTGACCGACAACGCAGGCGTATCACACACATTAACAACCTTCGTAGATGCCAATGGTGACTGGAATGTCACACCGATAATAGGACTGAGCGAAGGGCAAAGCACCGTTGAAGTCAGTGTTCGTGACAGCGTAGGCAATTTAACAAGCGTCACACAAACCAGCATTATCGACACCGCCGCACCAACACTGACTATTCAACCCGTCGGGGACATAAGCGACTTAACCCCTGAATTACGCGGCACCAGTAATGAGATA
>NZ_WTLC01000120.1:0-743 GCF_011378875.1 Pseudoalteromonas sp. Z9A5 | reverse complement strand
TCATAGGTTGGATCTTAAGGAATAAAACTTGAAAACATGCTCTGAATTTGATCTGATAGTAATCGCCAAACCACTATCTATCCCAAAAGCAGAGCATGAATAAATATAATACTGAGTTAAACAAAATAACGAAAGTGCTTAACGATTTTAATATTAACGAAATAGGTAAAACAAGCCGTTTTTGTAGCCGTAAACGAATAATAAAACCTTTCGAATTAGTCATGTCGTTAATAACGGCTCTAGGCGATAAATCGGTAAACACCGTGACAGATTTACATCGTTATTTTGTGAAGTTGACGGAAACTGATGTTCAATATAAACCGTTTCACAATCAACTGAGTAAGCCTGAATTCAGCCAATTGATGAAATCACTGGTCGATGTGGCGTTAAATGAATGGCAGCAACAAATACTCGGCACAGAAGTCACACTGTCAGATTTCAAACGCATCATATTGCAAGACGGAAGTTCGTTCGCAGTGCACGATAGTTTAAAAGATACCTTTAAAGGTCGCTTTACTAAAATAAGTCCTGCGGCAATAGAGGTTCATGTGAGTTGGGATGTGCTTCAAGGTTATCCCGAAGAAATCTCAGTGAGTCCTGATAGCCAAGCTGAATATGATTTTTTACCTGATGCTAAATCGTTAGTCGACACCTTGTTTTTAGCGGATAGAGGTTATTTTAAGTTATCGTATCTTGAATCAATTGATACAGCAGGAGGCTTTTATGTTGTCAGGGCTAAAACC
>NZ_WTLC01000012.1:0-106051 GCF_011378875.1 Pseudoalteromonas sp. Z9A5 | reverse complement strand
TGCTAATTTTCATGACGGACGTTCCCTTTTAACTGAGTGTGAGTTAATACCAGTTTGGCGCATTGACGCCGTTTTGGGGAGCGTCCATCTCATCATCCATCCTAAATTTGCACTTCCAATTAGAATCTAGGCCACAGTTTTATTTTTTAATTAGAGTGGCTGTCTAGTTTAGCTTTTTGATGATGGGATGACTTACAAGACCGATGACTTAGGTCGAGGGGTAAGTTCTTCAGGTAAATTACGTCTTAATGCAGGAGGTAATCGTTTTTATGATGACCGTAAAATTGGTCATCAAGGTAATACGGATGATATTGCCTTTCATGCCGGAGCTGACCAGTTTGGCTTTCAAGGAGGGGCTTTAAACCTTTCTCCTGGAAATAAATTTTTAAACAACAAGGAGTATGCTGCGTTTGAAAGAGAGCTGAAAGGCCATCTTCAACAGGGAGGGTCTGTATATGCAGATTTCAAAACAGTATTTAATGCAGGAAATAGCACAGTTAGGCCTGATAAATATGTAGTTAAATATCGTTTAGATAATGGCGAATGGCAGAAACGAATATTTTTCAATAAGGAAGGGGGTTGATTTTGCAGTTTAATGATCCGGTAGAGTATTACCAAGCAATTGCGAACGAATTAAATGAAATTATTAATGAACCATGGGTTTCAATTGAAGTTGAAGCTAAATTATTTGCAGATTCAATAAATCTTAAAATTGTATTTTTTCGTACTGATGGTTCGAGAGAAAGTGATGTGGATGAGATCATGCTACCTGAGTATTTTTATGAATTAGCAAAAGTAGTGAGTAATGAGGAGAAAGGTCTCTATAAGCAGTGTGATTTTATATTGAATAATAACGGGAAATTTGACGTTAATTTTGAGTATTAAATAGTCCTCAAAAAATATCAAGGAGTCAGCAAACTTGATTTGATGATATTTTACAGTTACTTGATAAATTCCAAGGGGGGAAGTGTTTTACTTCTTTGTTGATTAAGGAGCTTATTTGATAAAAACAACCTAATTGAAGCACTGTGAAATAACAAAGACACCTACTTTAAATAGTGGGTGTTAATTTACTACTAACACGTTGTACTTAAACAACATAACACTCAAAAAAAGGACATTTCGATGCCAGCAATGAAATTAAGCCAATCTGTAGGGATTGGCGGCGCAAATAAACCAGAAGATGTAAAAGAAGTACAAGTCGCTTTAAATTCACTTCTTTCTCTTATATTACCTACCAAAAAATAGTTGTAGACAAGCGTTTAGGCTCACGCCCTGAAAACTCTAAAACGGTCGCAGCTATTAAGTTATTTCAAAGCAAAGTGGTAAATATGGTACGCCTAGATGGAAAAATAGAGCAAATGGTCGTACACATAGAAAAATCAAAAGTCGCGAGAAGTCGCGAGGGTTAAATCTTGATTTCATATATCATAATTTCTCATACTCTGAGCAGAACTCATAGCCAGAAGCGGTCATTCAAAAGTAGAGTGGCAAAAGGCAAGCGGTGCCCTCCAGTTTCCTGCATTTTTCTACTTTCAGATTACACCTGACTTTTTACCCAAATGGCAAGACCAAGTATCTGAACCATGATGCAAAGCTGGAACATACTTGCAAAATGCACCAACCGTTTTTTGCTGTGAATTCTTATATATTAATTTTGTTGCCGTTTCGCCTTCAAATTCAACGATAACTTTTTCATCTACATTAATAAAGAGCGGTAGGGGTATACCAAGCCCAATAAAAAACCCATTAATGCTTTCGTCTGTAGCTTTGTAGTACCAAACTTCTTTTTTTTGTCCAGACTTTATTTTGATAGGTTCACCAAATTGCTTTTTAACTTCTGATTTAGTTAAAGAAACACTTTCCTCTTTATCATGAGAATACACAACTCCTGCACCGATGCATCCTGAGATAGATATTGCAAAAACAACAGTGAAAAAAATTCGTAAAATAGCCACTTATCAATCCTTAATTAGCTAAAAAGTACCATTATTAAATGGTGGTTAATTAAATATGACATATATTCAACTTGATTAGTACGTTTTAAATTTGAAAAGGTTGTCGAACATTGGTGATAGTTATTGGTTTTGAGCACTCCCAATCTATAAGAATATCATTTCCCTCAAATGATAGAATTTTAAAACTAAATGATGTCAGTCCTTATATTTTGCATGTTGATACAAGTTTTATTAATGCCCGTACTTTGCCTAATTTCGAATGAGTGTCACACGTGTTCGACCCTATAAAAAATGAGAGAAAAGGCACGCCAAAACGATCTTTGCTTTTTACGTCATTTTTATAAACTCTAAAGTCTAAATATTCTCTCTACCATTGAAGACAGTGCAACCTATTGATTTGTTGTCTTTATCTCAATCATTTACTGGTTGGTTTTCACTTTTTATACCATTAATAATTAATGTGGCAGTTGGGTTAATTTTGTTGTTAATTTATATTTCCATAAAATTGTAATATTTCCCCTGTACCTTATTTACTTTATTTCTATTTGGCAGCTGTGAAGCTAAGTTGCCATAAAATTATAATTAAATAATAGGTAAATACCCTAATGAAGGCTTTAACCAAAACCGCTCTAATAGTTGTTATTTCAAATGCTCTTTTTGCGTGTGGTTCTGATAACTCAAATACAACAGAAAGTACTGAGCAAGTTGAAAATGAAACTACGGTAAGTACTACTCTGACGCAAGGTGCTAATAAACTAGCAGAAAACAATAGCGATAATGTTTGGCGTTTTGCTGTTATACCCGATACGCAAGGCCGAGATGATGATGATTATAAACAAACAATTACACACACCTACGATGGTATAACGTTATCTGTCGATATTGGATATGACGTTAATAATGATGACATTTTTGATGGCGAAGGTTGGAAGATTGACGTGTCTGACCCGTATAACGCTATTTTTGTTGATGAAAATGGAGAGCCTCTTGCTACCGGCGACGTGCCTGTTGAAGTCGCAAGTAGCGAACGCGCTGATACGCCTTATGATTTTAAACACCTTCCTGCTTTATTAGTTGACCCTATTGTTTCTAAAATAAAAGAAGAGGGGGTTTCAGTTGTACTTGCTGTTGGCGATATGACTGATGTACGTACAGAAAACGAATACGTCGAATGGATGAACAAAGTAGGCACACCGTTAAGCGAAGCCGGAATGACTGTTTTACCTGTGCGTGGGAATCACGAAATTGTAGACGGTTATGATTGGCTAAGTTGGTTTACTACTTCAGTAGATACGACAGATAATCGCTCTGTTAATAATATGGATAATGGTATTGATGCATATACCGATGCCGATTCACAGCAATACGATCAAGGGTACAATTTGTATCAACAATACCCAGGAACACTGTTAAGCAAAGGGTTAGAAAGTGGCGAGATAGTGGGCTACGAAGGTATTGAAGATCTTATGTACTATACCGTTCAAAACAATACGTTATTTATTGCTATAGACTTTTATGCCAGTGATTTAGTGTCTGTTAACTATGAAGGTACTTGGCTTCTTATTTATGATTGGTTAAAAAATGTTTTAGAAACAAAAGGGACTACGGTTGATCATATTGTAATGTTTGGTCATGAAGCTTTATCAACCAAAAAGCGTCCGTCTGTTTATAATTATGATGAATATTTTGACTATATTAGTTCATTAAAAAGTGATGGCACTAGTGGAGATGAGGATGAAACTGAGCCAGGTATATTAGGGCTTGATACTGGTCAATTAGGTTATTTACAGCTGCAAGATGAGTCTTCTCCTGGCTTAATGGATAACGTCCTTAATTTATTGAGTGAATATAAAGTTAACTATATTGCTGGGCACGATCATCAATACTCTCGTAGCTTAATTCATCCAGACAATTCGAATCCATCCGTTGGCTTTACACAGATTGTTGCGGGTAATGCATCTTGGAAAGCGTATAACAATCGTTATGGTATTCATGATAAATATGAAACGGGTTTAGCGCAGGATAATTTTGCTCAAGTTGGTGACTACGAAGGAACAAATAGTCAGTACACTAAAGATTTAACTAAGTATGAAAAATCAAACAAAATTTCATTTGTGATTGTTGAAGTTAATGGTCGTCAAATTACGTTTAAAAACTATTATGCACCTGTAAATTTCTCAGAAGCTGATATGAACATGGGAACATATTGGGACGAATCTCAAAATGCATGGGTGCAATATGATGTTGATTCAACAGGTAAAACCATTGAAGAAATTATCCCTATTGAATGGAGTGTCGGGGATAGCGCAAGCTATACGAGTGATGCGCTACAGCGTGTTGTTTCTCCTTATGAATCTTATTGGACAACAACAAAAACACCTGATGAAGCAGGTTATATTGGTACTGAAGCGGCTATTTTAGATGGTTTTAATTTAACGTATAACAGTGTTGAAGTGTTAACAACCGATACCCAAGATAAAAAGCAGGTAGGGGTTGATGCAAACTATCAAGATGATTTAGGGACAGGTAAAGGGGAATATACAACGTTTGCTGATGCTTATAGTATTCCTCGTAAAGAACAAGCAATGAACGAATTGTTGTCATTGAGCTGGTTTACTGACGATGATGCTACGACTGTATCTGATATTTTGCACATTAATGGTAACTTAAACCAAGATGGCTCATATAAAAACACCAACGGATTTGTGCAAACACGTTCTCCTTCAGAGTTATTTTATGATAAAGATGCAGTGGAAACTGATAATCCAACAAATGTTATTCGAGATGGCGTAATCACAGCTGAAGATGACGCTGACGCAATGGCGATTGCTATGACTGCTCCAGAAGGAGTTGATTTATCTACTTTAACCATTGGTCGATACAACGAAGAAACGGGTGTTTGGGATACGTTTTTAGATGAAAACTGTTTTACTGCCACATCTTACTCGGATGACTTTAGTGTTATGTTCCAATCGGGTTTTGGTAGTACGCCTAGTGATGTAAGCAGCAGTTGTGGGACTTATTTATGGGGTTATAATCATAACAACAACTCTGTTTGGGGTTTTACCCATAAAGATGGTCGATTTGCGTTGGTTTTAAAAGTGGATTAAGTGACGTCGTTTTTTGTTTGATTTGGTTTCTTTGTAGTAATTAGGGTGAATGCGATCCTAATTACTACATTGTTTTATATATTAGTGTTTTAATAGCGAGATGACTCATTAACGCCAAGGGGAGGGCTATATCAATGGGGAGTCATATTATTTTAAAATGCTCTGCACACATAGCTTAGTTATAAACCGTAAAGTACAGGTAAAAGTATATTACCCTTTTACGCTTTCCATATAGTGAAAAATATCTACGATCTCTTGCACTATTGCTATATTTACCTTCAGGTTTTCAATATTATTTTCTATAAAATCAAAATTGTTTTTTATATATTCATCGTCATTTCTTTCTAAGTAGTTTATGAAATGTTGTTGCAACGTTGTCGGGCTACCGTAATGACCATAATATCTGTTCAAAAAACTAGGAGTAAGAAAATCTTTTTGATTTTCCATTCTCATTTGTAAATTGTTTAGATGTTCAACTTCTAAATCTATATCGTCGATGTACAGTGGATATAAGTCCCTTATTAACGGAACTGCCTTAGATATAATGAGAGACAGACCATCACGTAACGCTTCATCATTTATTTTTCTTTCATCATCATTAAGTTCTAAAAAGTCTTTTTTCGAGCTTTTAATATTTCGTAAATTAAAAAAAGTGACTGCAATCACTCTCCACTCTGCCTTTTGCATGTAGTCAGTATAGTTCATGTACTTATCGAAGTTTTTATCATCTGTGTTATTTGTATAGTTAAGATAAACCGAATAATGGGTTCGCCCTAAGTTGTCCTTTTCATTTTTATCCGCTTTATAATTATCGCCATTTGTTCTTATTTTAGGCACTGATTTTATCAGCTTATTAACTGCCAAATGTAAAGATGCCATTAGTTCATTCATAAAAATTCCTTAAGTAAAATTTTGAGCTCAGTAATATAGCTTTTAAGTAAAACGTGTAGCCTCACAAGGGGCTTTAACGGACTATATAACTGATTGAGAAGCATAAACATAGCTCACTTCTTTGGTGTCTATATTATGTGTTTATTATGTATGTGGCGTACAGCTACGGTCTTTTAAAATACGTTTAGTTGATGCAGGGTGGTCTTTTAATGCTGAAATTGGTCTTATTGGTCGGGTAACAAAATTCCCACCACAATTAGGACATTGATTATTTAAAATTGTTCCACACAATTTGTACAAAAAGTGCATTCAAAAGAACAGATATCCGCTTCTATTGAGTTTGGGGGTAAATCCTTATTGCAACATTCACAGTTAGGTCTTAATTCTAACATTTAAATCTCTATTTTAAGAACATATAGCACTTAGATAATAAGGTAAGTAATGATTGGCTATATGTTGGATTTTACCAACGTTAAGCGGGATGACTCAATTGTGAGTCAATATTTTTGATGTTTCCTCAAAAATATTTATATGTATATTGCTCATTACTTTTAGTGATTGAACAGACGATTTAAGCTTGTTTTTTCATCATCAATTAATAAGAGAAATTTTGAAGAACCTGAAATATAACTTTCAAAATCAAATAACGAAATAGGTTCAACATACCATTTATGCGTAGAGTAAAGCTCTTCGATACTTCGTTGATTTATTTAACCAATAGCTTATTCGTATTTGCTTTAATATTGTTTTTTAATGCCACGCCCATAAACTTTGCTCTCAGAGCTGAAGGTATTTGTAATAGGCGCGCACAAACTATGTAGTGGTCAATAAAATAATTAATGATTTACAGCCCAAAATAATCTTGGAATATAAATAAGATTAGAAATTGTGACACAGTCTGGTTGAAACTAGATGATGCCTTAAAGGTGTCAGAGCAAATTGATGGGGTTTAAGTTCAGGCATATACCAGACTCAGTTACTGAGTCTGGTATATGCTATAAAAAAGCTCGTTATTATATTTTTAAATTAAAGCTGTTGTTTACCTAACAAACATCCAAATACCGGCAGCTATCATAAATAAGTTTTCTGTTAGGGAGATAAACCCTAGTGGTACGTTACTGTCACCGCCTACACACGCACATTTTAGCTCTCGTTTATCTATATAGACTGCTTTTATCACTGAAACAGCCCCAACCCCACCTATAAATAATGAAATAGGGGCAATAACATAGGCTGGTAATCCGGCTATCATTCCAATGCCAACAAATGCTTCTAAAAATGGGTAAACATAAGCGTACCTAACTACTTTCATAGCGACTAAATCATAGGTTATAAATGAATTAGTAAAGCTAAATAAGTCTTGAAGCTTTTGTATTGCTAACACTGCCATTGTTAGGGCTACAAACAGTTCAGCGGTTTGCATTGATAATAAGCTATTATCCGATGCAAAACTAAATGCCACACTAAGCAAAAAACTAACTGAAAAAATCGCAATTACGGGGGTGTAAGTTGTGCCTTGTTGAGCAGCTTGTGGCTTATTAAAGTAATCGCGTAAATCGTCGTAGCCACCAATACGTTTATTATCAATTAATGTTTGAGGTGTAGTTTCTACACTGTGTTGTTTTTTAAATTCATCTGTTTGCTCTCGAGAAGTTAAAAGCTGATCATCAACTGTATATCTCTCTCGCTCTAGTAGGTCTTTTGATTTTAAACCAAACGGACAAATATGCTCATCTGTTGCCATTCTAAAAAGTTGGGCTGATTTACTCATGCTTTACTCCTTATGTTATGTGGTTTATTTATTTATTTGAATTGAAATTTGGAACCGCTCTTAATTGTGCTTGAGCATTGGTTTGTGCAATGCCGTTTTGCTCTATATCTTTTAGGAGCCATTGCATTTCTTTTATTTCTCGCTCTTGGGCTTCAATTATATTTGTAGCTAGCTTTTGAACGCGTTTATCTTTGATTTTTGATCTGTCACTGGTGAGTATGGCAATTGAGTGATGTGGGATCATCGCCGACATCCATGAGCTATCAGCAACAGTCGCTTGTGAGCGAACTAAAAATAAACTTCCCGCAAATACGGCAACACTAGCAATGAGTACTGCTATATTTTTCTTTTTATCTTTATACATATTGAGCATGAAAAGCAGCATTATCACTGCCATCGCGGCTCCCATATAAAGCGCCATATAAGTACGAGTTTCACTAAAATAAACATGACTAAGTTGGTAGGTGTTCAAATACATCAATACAAACATGGTTATTGTGGATGTTGCTATCATTAAACAAAATTTTGAATAGTGTGACATTGTATTGCTCCTTGTAAGTTACCTATTTTATTTTTACATGTGAGTAATTTTTACACTATTAAACTCACAAATTAGTGTTTTCTGGTATGTAAAATAAGTATTTAATAATTAACTCAAAAAATTATGCCGTTAAGCTAAAATTGCTCGTTAGATTTACTTATGTATCTGTAGGTTTCTTCATTTGAGTTGTTAGTGAGTAGTTCAATATTATATTTGTGAAATATACCCTTCATTTCCATTCCTGGAGTGCCAATAGGCATTCCTGGTACACTTAAACCTGTAATGTGCGGTGCGTGTTGCCCAGATAAAAATTGTTTTATATATTTAGCGGGAACATGACCTTCAAATACAAATCCATCGGCTGAAACGGCTGTATGGCATGAACGCATATTAGGTTTTATTTGATACTGAGATTTAATCGACCCCATATCATTAACGTTAATTACTTTTGTTTGAATATTGTTTTCGCTCAAATGAGCAATCCACTTATTACAACATCCACAATTTTTACTTTTATAAACGGTAAGCTCAATTTTAGGTTTTTCTGAATTATCATAAGTTATTAATGCTTTATGTTGTTTTTCGATACTTATTGTAGAAAATGACATAGTTAACGATAAAAATAACGCTGAGGTAATGTAGATTACTCGCATTGTTAACTCCTTAATTTGACCAATGAATATGAGTGATTTTCCAACCTGTATCGGTGTTTTTTAATGTGATTGATTCCATTCCCATAGACTTAATATCTTTTCCTTTGTACTTTCCTTGAGTTTCACTTCTTGAAACTGAGTAAGCTATGTCTCCATTTGTGTAAACTTTATGCTCTAGTAGTTCACTATTAACTGCACTTAAGAATTTCATATCCGCTATCATATGATGGTTCGCGTATTCATCTGCAGAACGCTCAACACTTCCGCCTTCAAAAATGATGACATCGTCGGCTAGTAATTTACGTGCAGCTTCGCGATTGCCTTGTTTTAGAGATGCATGAAATAGGCTGACTGTCTTTGCAGCTTCGCTATCAACATTGACAAAAGCCCAGCCTTTTTTTGAATGTTCTTCATCGCTATGTGCACTAACAGCAAAAGAACTAACAGCGCTAAAAATTAGTAGCAATAAAATTTTTAAGTTAGAGGATTTAATTAACATACGTTTTCCTTTTTTATTAATCGTTAAACAGGCGGACCAACAAGTGTGGTAAATACACTTGTTGTAATAAGCACAAACAGGGCAATTACTATTTCAACAGTAATCGAACGTTTTAATATACTTATATGGTGTTGTTGAGTGATTTGCGGGACTAAAAAAAGCTTATGCCATGCACCTAGTAACAGCATCGCGCTGACGAGTAACAGCTTTAATAAAATTAGTTGCCCATAATTTGATGTAAACAATGCAGAAAATGACTCTAGGTACTGCAGGAGCAGAGTTAAGCCCGAAATAAGCAGTACAAATACAATAACAATAGCGAGTTGACCAAAGTAATGCATTAACCGCTTTACTTCACTGGTAGGTAGTAAAGTGCAGCTTTTGTAAAGCGGCCACAATGACCCTAACCAGCTCGCAATGGCAATAAGGTGAAAGGTTAAAATACTTTTCACTAACCCATTTTCATTTGCACTGTGCCCAGTAAAAGTGAAGCTATAAGCGATAAACCCAAGCATGATTAGTATAACGGCACCGTTTTTATAACCTGCTACGTTATCATCTGATTCCACATTCCACATACATGCGCTAATTAGAGCAATAATAAGCGCTGGTATTCTAAACGTTGCTTGGTCACCTATGACTGATTGCCAAACAATTTCAAGCATAAAGGGGTCAAACATTCCCATAAAGCCTGATTCAGCCATTGCTCCAGCTTCTATTGGTACTTGTAAAAGTGCAGCAATACTACCTGTAACTACACACGTAATTTGCCAACGTTTTAAGAACTGATAAAAGCTAATTAAGTGATGCCCTGCAACATTACTGTTGCCACACATAAAGCGCATTAATAAAGTGCCCGCAAGCCCTGCAATTGCGATATAGCTTGCTAGTTTTAATAATAGTAAGAGTACTGACCATTCACTTAATTGCATTATGTTGCTACTTAATGATTATGTTTGCTGTGGGTATTAGATTGTTCTTGCATCATCTTATGCGATTCACTTTTGTGTACCATAAATCTAAACGTGTCGGTCATTTTATGTCCATCACCACCGAGTGCTGTCCATTTAACCGTGTAAGTGCCTTGGGCTAGGCTCGGTAATGACCAACTAAAGTCTGTGCTTGGGGTGGAGCTGGGTTTGAAATCAAAGTTTATTGATTTATTTTTTTCATCTTTGATGATGACTTTTGCTAGCCTTACTTCACCACCAAAAGTTAACGAAAGTTGCTCTGGGCTTTTCATTAACATGGCTTCTTGCGCAGGTGTTGATTGCTTGAGTGATATATGCGCTGATGCGGAAAATGTAAGCACTAAACCTAAAATGGCTACTGCAGAATTAAAAAACTTCATAATTACCTCTTATTTAAAATGATTAAAACCAAAATTTAATACCCGCAACAAATGCGGTGTTGTTGCTACTTTGTCCACTTGATGTGGCATAGTCGGCGGTATTGCCAAATTTATTGCTCCATTCAACGCCAATATAGGGCGCAAACTGGCGTGTAAATTCATAACGAACCCTAACGCCAATCGCGCTGCTTGATAGGCCACTTCCAAGTTCGTTTTGTTTATCGTTTTTGCCATAAAGTGTAATTTCGGCTCGCGGTTGTATAATTAGCTTTTGCGTGAGTAGTAGTTCGTACTCTGCCTCTAACGTAAATGCGGTATTGCCTCGCTCACCTACGTACGCTGTCATATCAAGTTCAAACCAATAAGGGGCTAAACCTTGTAAGCCAAAAGCCAACCATTGCCGATTTTCACCTTCTTTATTGTAATCAAGACGAACACCTGCTTGAGTATCCCAATATGCTGATACGGCGTGCCCCCATAAAATATCGGTTTGGTTTTCTTCAATACTTCCTTCGCTGAAATCACCCTCGGTTTTAATTACCAATCGATCAAAGGTAGTGCCGTACCATGCTTGTAAGTCAAACACACCTGCGTTTGCTTGCTCGTTATATTCAAGACGATCGCCTAGTAATGCGTAAAATGGATGCTCATCAGCGAGTG
This sequence comes from Pseudoalteromonas sp. Z9A5, assembly GCF_011378875.1. Taxonomy (NCBI): domain Bacteria; kingdom Pseudomonadati; phylum Pseudomonadota; class Gammaproteobacteria; order Alteromonadales; family Pseudoalteromonadaceae; genus Pseudoalteromonas; species Pseudoalteromonas sp. Z9A5. The sequence continues at coordinate 94,617 of NZ_WTLC01000012.1, read as the reverse complement.
TTAATCGCTCATTGCCCTCAAGCGCATATGGGCCTTCTGTTAAAGTTGTTCCCGCAGAGTAAGCATGAGGGTCTCTTGCATCTTTAGGTGCACTTCCTCCTTGTGGTTGCATCTTAGCGCTATTCATTTGTGCCATTTCACTTTGCGCTAATAAAGGGAAACTAATTAATGAAGCCCCAGTTAACATTAATAAACCTAATGATTTAGATAGTTTTAATTGTTTCATGATACGACTACCTCTCTAAACATACCGGCATCCATATGGAATAATAAATGGCAATGCCAAGCCCAGCGACCTACATCGTGAGGGGTGGTTAAAAAGCTGATTCTTTGTGCGGGTTGAACAGGAATCGTATGACGTCGCACTTGAACATCACCTTGCTCGTTTTCTAAATCACTCCACATACCATGCAAATGCATAGGGTGCGTCATCATGGTATCGTTTTGTAAAATAACTCTTAAACGTTGGTTATGCTTCATATGCACTGGCGTGCTGTTACCAAATTCTAAGCCATCAAATGACCAGCTATAACGCTCCATGTTGCCGGTTAAATGCAGTTCAATTTCAGCTTCTGGCTCTTGCTGGTTAGTGATCCCTTCAAGTGAGTGTAAATCTGCAAGTGTTAAAACACGGCGACCATTTTTACGTAAACCAATACCAGGATCATCAAGATTTGTTCTAGGCATATCAACGCGCATATCAACTGAAGCTCCATACTCCGTTTTTGCATGACGCACTTTAGAGCTGGCAACCGCCAATGGGTTTTCAGACATACCATGTTTGCTATGATCCATCGCCATTGCACCGTGCCCCATAGCGCTATGATCCATTTCTTTAGAGTTCATACCTGACATGCCAGCCATACCAGCCATTGCAGAATGCTCACCGCCGTGGGTCATATTGCCCATCATATCGGTCATCGTTAACCATTCAACAGGGTCAAGTGCAGGTACTGGCGCATCAATATTAGGCGAGCTTGATAAAGTTCCTTTTGCGTAACCAGAGCGATCCATACTTTGAGCAAAAATAGTATAGGCATCATTTTTAGGCTCAACAATTACGTCGTAGGTTTCACCAGGGCCGAATCTAAATTCATCAACTGTCACTGGTTCAACGTTTTGCCCATCTGCTTGTACAACCGTGAGCTTTAGCTCGGGGATACGCACGTCAAAAAAGCTATTACTAGAACCATTAATAAACCTTAACCTAAGCTTTTCACCGGCTTTAAATAATCCACGCCAGTTTGCCATTGGAGTACTACCGTTCATTAAAAAAGTCATTGCTGATGCAGATAAATCAGCTAAATCTGTAGGATTCATTCGCATCTGATTCCACATTTTTCGGCGCTGTAGAGCATTTGAAATACTGCTGCTTGAAACGTCATCGAAAAACTCTGGGACAGTGGGTTGATTGAAGTTAAATACATCACTCTGTACTTTTAATTTACGGAACAGCGCCATTGGGTCATCATCAGTCCAATCAGATAATTGAATAACATGCTCGTTATCTGCACTAATAATATCGTTTTCTCGCGGTTCAATAATTAATGCACCGTACATGCCTGTCATTTCTTGAAAGCCACTATGTGAGTGATACCAATATGTACCGCTTTGTTGCAGTTTAAATTTATAAACAAAGGTTTCGCCCGGCATAATGCCTTTAAAGCTGACACCTGGTACGCCATCCATTTGATACGGTAAAATAATGCCATGCCAATGAATTGAACTCGGTACTGATAACTTATTTGTTACTCTAATAGTAACGTCATCGCCTTCTTTTAGGCGCAAGGTCGGGGCGGGTATAGATCCATTGATAGTTGTCGCCATACGTACTACGCCAGTAAAGTTAACCGGCGATTCATCTATAACCAGATCAATTACTTTGCCGCTAAGTTCGGGCACAGTGCCTGTTATTGTTCCTGCTACTAAAGATGATGCAGCATGTAATACACTCGGAAAAGCAGCAAGTACACCTCCTGCAATTAAGCCTTGAACAAATCGTCTTCGTGGTGTGCTAACCTGTTGTGATGACTTTTTAAACCCCATTTCCTTACTCCTTCATAGCAGAATATGTATTGAGTATAGAAAATAGACCTGTCTTTAACATGACGCGAACATTACAAAGTTGTAATCTTGGTGTCATGTTGCTGTAGTGACAGATACTGCATAATATTTGCAGAGGTAGTTGTTAGGACTTTAATGAAGGAATTGTATGCGCTTATTAGTTGTTGAAGATGAAGCAAAAACGGGAGATTATTTAAAACAGGGACTAAGTGAAGCTGGTTTTCAGGTTTCTTTGGCACGCAATGGTCTTGACGGTCATCACCTAGCAATGACCGAATTATTTGATGTAATAATACTTGATGTCATGTTACCTGACGTATCCGGTTGGAAAATTTTACAGTCGCTACGTGAAGCAGATAACAAAACCCCAGTACTATTTTTATCTGCTCGCGATAGCATAGATGATAGAGTAAAGGGGCTCGAACTTGGTGCTGATGACTATTTAATAAAGCCTTTTGCTTTTGCTGAAGTTTTAGCAAGAGTACGCACTCTTATTCGCCGTGGTGCAGTGCAAACAGTTGACGATATACTGATCGTTGCTGATTTAGAAATGGATATTCCAAAGCGAAAAATACAACGTGCAGGCAAGCGTATTTTATTGAGTAATAAAGAGTTTAGCTTACTTGAACTATTGTTACGGCGCGAAGGTGAAGTACTGCCACGTTCGTTAATTGCTTCTCAAGTATGGGATATGAATTTTGATAGTGACACCAATGTGATTGATGTTGCCATTCGTAGGCTAAGAGCAAAAGTTGATGATGACTTTACTGTTAAATTAATTCATACAGTTCGTGGTATGGGCTATAAATTAGAAGTTGAAACTGATGACTATTAAGTCACGACCTTTATCACTTACGATGCGTGTTGTGTTGTTTGTGGCTGTAACCGTTATTGCGTGCTTAACTTTAGTTGCCTCTTTAATAAATAGTTCGATAAAACATCATTTTTTTCAGCAAGATAGCAGTGAACTACATGTTATTAATCAATCTATTGAATTTGTTTTAACACAACAGTATAAATCAAACCTGAAACTTAAAAATGAATTATCTAACGCTGTAGCGGGTCATCACGGTGTTTACTATCAGGTAAATACCGCAAAAGGAGAGCTGATTTTTCAAAGCTCTGAACGAGATTTTAGTGATTTTGCAATGAGTGCAAAGGCTTCAACTGGCTTTAACCGTAACAACATTATCTCATGGCAAAATGATACTCACACCTACCGAGCTCTGGTGAGTAATTTAAGTACTGGGCAACAGCAATACAAGATTACTACAGCGATAGATATGAGCTTTCATTTACACTTTCTCAATCAATTTCAGCAAAGCCTTTGGGCTATTATGTTTGGTTCAGCGGTACTCATTTTATTGGTGGCTTGGTTTGCTATACATCAAGGATTAAACCCTTTACGAGGTTTAAGTCAGAAAATGCATGATATCCAAACTAATAAAATGGATGTAAGGCTTGATGAAAATAAAGTGCCTATTGAGCTTGTTAATATGGTGCAGTCGTTTAACTCAATGCTCGACAGGCTCCAAGGTGAATTTATTCGCTTATCAAATTTTTCTAGTGATATTGCTCATGAACTACGAACTCCACTCACAAATATAATTACTCAAACACAGGTTGGATTATCTAAAAAAAGGCAGTTGGAAGAGTATCAAGAATTATTGTTTTCTAACTTAGAAGAACTTGAGCGATTAACTAAAATGGTTAGTGATATGCTTTGGCTCGCAAAAACTCAAAATGGGCTAATTAAACCCGTTCAAAACACTCTAAAAAGCCATGATGAAATTGAAGCGTTATTTGAGTATTTTGACGCTTTGGCTGAAGACTCATTGATTGCATTTGATAAAAAAGGTGAAAACCTTTGTTTTTATTGTGACAAATTACACTTTCGCCAATTATTATCAAACTTACTATCCAATGCAATTAGGTACGCCCCAAAAGGCTCATCAATCACAGTAAACAGTGAGATGATCACTGCTGAAAAAATATGCATTTCAGTGATTAATACAGGGGAGAGAATACCTTCTGAGCATTTACCTTATTTATTTGACCGCTTTTATCGACCCGATAAGTCGCGCCAACGACACAGCGATGGAGCCGGTTTAGGGCTTGCAATAGTGAAAGCTCTAGCGCAAGCAAACGGTGGCGGTATAGAGGTCAGTTCAAACAATCAAACTACCAGCTTTAAGGTTTATTTAAATTTAGCTAAAAGCTAAATATTAAAATCGATTAACTCAATGTTTGCTTGTTGCTCAAACCAGACCATTTTAATAGCTAAATCAGTTTAATAAACGTAATTACTAATTGAAATATAATGGCAAACACACCCCGCTATAACAAATAAATGCCAAATTGCGTGGCTAAATTGCGTATTTTTAGCACTGTAAAAAAAGGTGCCTAAGCTGTAAAACACACCACCGGCAAGTAACCAATAAAGTGCTTTTACATCAACTATTGAATAAAGCGGATATACAATGGCAAGTGCAAACCAACCCATTAGTAAGTAAGTTGCGAGTGATATTTTTTTATTACCATTTTTTACAAGTACTTTATAGGCAACGCCTGCCAGTGCCACAGTCCAAATAAAGGTAAGCGTTGCCCATGACCAAGTACCGCTTAACGAAATTAATAAAAAGGGGGTGTAGGTGCCTGCTATTAATAGATAAATAGCGCTATGGTCGCACTTTTTATAAAAGGCTCTTAAGCGAGGTTGAATACTGGCATGGTATAGGGTTGATGATAAAAAAAGTATGAATAAGCTACTGCCATAAATAGCAGTACTTATATAAGCTTTAGTGCTGGTGGCTTGATTAAATAAATCCCACATAACAAACACAGCAAAAATAATACCTAGGGCGTGGCTAATTACGTTTAGTTGTTCTTCTTTTTGAGAATAGGGCGCTTGAAGCGACATAAAGGATACCACCACTGTTTGAATGAATTTAAGTGTACAAGTGTGCGCTGAAAGTTTCAATGCTCGATTTAGAGCCTTTATGCATATTTTTATTGTTTTTCATAAAGTTAAAATACTTGTAAAAGGACCTCGTGAGTAATGAGGGAAAATGGTCATTGTACTCTAACTCAAAGCACTCTAACTCATAGTACTCTAACTCATAGTACTCTAACTCATAGTACTCTAGCTCATAGTACTCTAGCTCAAAGTAGTTATAGCGAAGCCGATAACTTAACTTGGTGTGGTTGATGTTTACTTTAATTTATTAAATTATTTTTATTTGTTCTTAGGGCGTGTTAATCGTCTCTAGAAAGAACCCTTCGAGCAGTGCATGTTTGGTATTTATGCTGCATTATCGCCTATTTATGGGGAATAACCACACTACATAGACTCTGCCTTGCCTAAAAACCAAACATACTGCTGTAAACTCAACCACCAAAGAACAACACGCCCTTGTGCTAAATTAAAAAGTAATTACTCAGAGCTAAGTAAAATAAAAGTCAGTAAAACATACCGTGCTATATAGGGTAGTGGTTTTATATTTGTTACAGATCAGCTTGTTTTGTTGGTATAGCGTTAACACTTGGGTTTGATGAACAATAATACATTTAACTACTTGATATTTTAATTGAGCCACTGCAAAGTGGCTTTTTTATGTGATCACTTTAAAGTGAAATTTATATTAGGTAAAAATGAAACAAGATATTAAAGCTGCGCTATTAACCGCTGTTATTTATCCGGGAGCAGGGCATTTTTTTCTAAAAAAGAATCTTATAGGTGCTATTTTTTCGGGTGTATTTTCGCTTCTTTTAATTTTAACGCTTAAAGATATATTTGCTATTGCACAATGCACAGCCAATGAGATTGTCTCGGGGAAAATACAGATGTCGGTAACTGCTATTTTAAACGCGGCGCATGAACCCTCTGCCGCTTGTGCTAAATTAGCAGAATATAAGTATGTACCTACTATGGTTGTTGTGTGGGTGTTAAGTATTGTTGATGCGTATCGCTTAGGTAGAAAGTTACCTGCGATTAAAGCCGAAGTTAAATCATAAATAATTTGAAAGCTAAGTTTCAAATCTATTCAGTAATAAAGACTAAAATTTACTCAAAGTTAAGTTAGCACTAATCATATTCCTTCTAAATATTAGTGGTTATTTTTATTAGATAACCATTAATTACCATTTATACATTTAATTATTACTTTTTTTTAACGTGTTTTTGTTTCTAAAATGTGTATAAAAAGCATGAAAACCTACTTAAAATCTTTAATCTCCTCTGAAAAGTTATTTTTTAATTTACTTTTTAAAACATAACGTTTTCATTTGTACCTATTTATTCATTTAATGTTAATAGTGTTCTGATACTTTACACCGGTAAAAAATTGAGACTACACTCCTTTAGTGCTTGGTTTTTATGAATGCTCTAATACATTAGGCAAAATGCCTGATTATTTTATTTAAGGAAAATATTATGAATAATAGTTTAAGTAACCACAAGAAAGGGACCTTTAAGGTTACGAGTTTATCTTTAGCTTTATTATTAGGTTTTTCAAGCCTTGCGAATGCAGCCGTTGAGCCATTAAACGTGAGCGGAAATCAAATATTAGCTGATGGAGAAAGTGTTAGCTTTGCTGGTACTAGTTTATTTTGGAGTAATACCGGTTGGGGTGGCGAAGATTTTTACACAGCAGACACCGTTGCCAAGGCTAAGTCAGAATTTGGTGCAACAATAATTCGTGCTGCAATTGGGCATGGAGCAAGTGCTGGTGGAAGTTTAAATTATGATTGGGATGGGAATATGAACCGTCTTGATACTGTTGTTAATGCTGCTATAGCACAAGACATGTACGTTATTATTGATTTTCATAGCCATGAAGCCCACACAGATCAAGCAACAGCCGTTCGCTTTTTTGAAGAAGTTGCAACTAAATACGGTGAATACGATAACGTTATTTACGAAATTTATAATGAACCACTGCAAATATCTTGGGCTAATGCCATAAAACCATACGCAGAAACCGTTATTGATAAAATTAGAGCAATTGACCCAGATAACTTAATTGTTGTAGGTACGCCAACGTGGTCACAAGATGTTGATGTTGCGTCGCTAGATCCAATTGATCGGGCTAATATTGCATACACTCTTCATTTTTATGCAGGTACACATGGTCAATCTTATAGAAATAAAGCACAAACAGCTTTAGATAATGGAATTGCTTTATTTGCTACCGAATGGGGTACAGTTAATGCCGATGGTAATGGCAGTGTAAATGTAAATGAAACTGATGCATGGATGGCATTTTTTAAGACAAATAATATTAGCCATGCTAACTGGGCTCTTAATGACAAAAATGAAGGCGCTTCTACTTTCACTCCAGGTGGAAGTTGGGACTCATTAACTGCTTCTGGTACAAAAGTTAAAGAGATTATTAAAGGTTGGCAAGGCAGTGGTAATGGTAACGTAAACCTAGATAGCGATGGTGATGGCGTAATAGACAGCGTTGACCAATGTGATAACACACCATCAGGTACAACTGTTGACAGCATTGGTTGTGCTATAACAGTTGCCGATAGTGACGCTGATGGCATTAATGATAATATTGATCAATGTCCTAATACACCAGCAGGTACAAGTGTCAATAATGTTGGTTGTGCTGTTGAGGTACCTGTTGCTGATAGTGACAATGACGGCGTTAACGATAATATTGATCAGTGCCCTAATACACCAACGGGGACTACTGTTGACGCTAATGGTTGTACGGTTGTAAGTTCTACTGATTGTAATGGTATTAACGCGTATCCTAACTGGGTTAGAAAGGATTATTCAGCAGGTCCTTATACTCATAACAACACAGATGACAAAATACAATATCAAGGCAAAGCTTATAGCGCTAACTGGTACACAAACAGTGTTCCGGGTAGCGATGGTTCATGGACACTTGCCCATAGCTGTAACTAAGTAAATTTTAGTTAAATATTAGAAGTAATACAGACTGTGAGAAGATGAATATTTTACTTATATTAAATATTCATCTTCTCTATTTAATAAAATACAGCTAATTTAAAATGGCTAATCTTTTAACCTTTATAAACACTTTGATGTTCATTAACGATGTTGTAATTTGGTGAGTCGATGTTATCGACATAGCGCCAATCAGCTACTATTTGATCATGAGTTAATGTAAGTAACATATAACCTCGGTGTGATAAATTACAGTAATTTAAATCATTTATAAGTAATGAAAGTGCATCTGCCATTTGCTTTGCTTGTTTTGTGTTTAGCGATAAGTAATGCTCCATTCCAGGTGATGTTACACCTGGTGTCGCAAACTCAACGCCAACGTTATTTCCCTTTATATCTATTAAATCTCCATGCCATGCATTATGTGTATCACCAGCAACGACTACCAATTTTTTATTTAACTCATTAGCGCTTTTATATAATGCTTCGCGTTCACTGGGGTAGCCATCCCATGCATCTAAATTGTATGGCATTAAGGTGTTTACTCTTGCCAGTTGTGCTGGCGTAACCGTTTTATTTATTAAAACGGCTTGTTTAATAGCAACGAGTTCTTTAATTACGGATGGAATTTTAGTGCGGTCTGATTGCGAGAAAATTTCAGTTGGTAGCCACATTTTTGTCATCAGTACTTGTTGACCCAATACTTGCCATTTAGCATTTGATTTAGCCATTGCACAGATGAGCCAATTTAGTTGTGTGTTGCCCAGTAATTGCCTTTGTGGATTATTTAAATCGTTAACAAAACCAGTAACATCCATTTTTTTTGTATCGGCATCTTTATAATCGCTGTACGCCAATTGTTTATCGCGCGCTATAACACGGGTATCGAGCATGTGGAGGCTTAATAAGTTAGCAAAGTTAAAGGTGCGGTAAATTTGTGGATTTTGCTCACCCATTGGCGGTCTAATCGGAAGCCATTCGTAATAAGCTTGAATGGCAGCAGCACGTCGTTTTAAAAAGTCACCTTCATTGCTACTGTGGTTTTCAGCGCCACTTTTATAGGTGTCATTCGCAATTTCGTGATCGTCCCATACAACTATAAAAGGCGCAGCTGCATGGAGGGCTTGTAAGCCTTTATCTGTACGGTAAATTGCATAACGTTTGCGGTAGTCACTTAATGTAATTATTTCCCCACTATTATCAGGTGCTAGTGAGCGACCAATTTTATCGGCGTTGTTAGTTGCATAACCGCCCATTGGGTATTCGTAAATGTAATCCCCTAAGTGTAATACTACGTCTAAGTTTTTTTGTTTAGCAGCATCAGAATACGCATTAAAGTAGCCCGCAGGGTAGTTTGAACACGAGACAACCGCTATCTTAACTTGTTCTATGTTATTGATTGGCAGTGTTTTAGCTCGTCCAACTGGGCTTACTGTTGTTAAACCAATAAAGCGGTAAAAGTACTGCGTATTAGCTTTGAGCTCTTGAACATCAATTTTTATTGTGAAATCGCGGCTTTTATTTGTTTCTGCGTATCCACGTCGAACAATATTCGTAAATTTTGCATCGCGGGCAAGTTCCCATGCGACAGTAGCATTTTCTTGTTCTGTTTGAACGTGTGTCCAAATTATTAATGCATTTTCTAGTGGATCGCCACTGGCAATACCATGTTTAAATTCGACAGGTGTTAATGATTTTTTTTGAAAAGTTTGCATGCAACCAGTTAAAGAGGTCGAAACTGCAATTGTAAATACACTTGCAATTGATGTTTTTAAAAATTGACGACGGGATGAATTAGACATACTGCACTTTGTTCAAGTTATTAATAGTAACGAACTACAGTACGCAGGAAATGTGACGTTTTTATAAACACTTTATGTATCTACTATGAAGTTAATTATTAACTAAAAAGTAGTCAAAAAATAAAGTTAAGTGGTTAAATTAACGAGAGGTGAATTTTTGAAATAAAGTAAATGTAATAAAAGTACTTTAAATACAGTTGGTTATTTTTTGTTTTTATGTTGGCACAACCCTTGAGTATATAACTACGTCTAAACAATACACAAACAAGGAATACCATTATGAAACGTTCAATTAAAATCGCTATGGCAAGTTTATTAGTATTAGGTTCTACGCAAGTACAAGCTGCAGAAGTAGACCTAGATGTAACTAATATAATTACTCAAAGTGTAACTAGCTATGTTAAACAAAGTACTTTAGAGCTTGAAAAATCATTAAAAGAAGCGTTCTCGTTTAACTCTCAAACAGTATTAGATGGCTTATTAAAAGAGTTTGAACTTGTTGAAGATAGCAAAAATAAAAATGTCATAAAGACTGATAATAAAGCCCTATAAACTGTTTAAAAGGATTAAGACGATGAGTAGTGATTTTGGATTATTTGCCTTAATGTTGGCTCCTGTAGCAAGTATGATTACTGCTTACTATTCCTTACAGATTTTAAAGTGCATGGGGAATTGGTTTAATATTTAGCCTGCAGCATAATAGGCAGTTAATTCGATTAATATAAAGCTGATCGACTTTGTAAAGGCGCACGTAAATAAAGGCAGAATGTTTAAAGAAGTAGACTTTATGAAACGTGCGATTTTTCCATTACCATTATTTATATTACCTGAAGGTTATACGCGATTACGCATATTTGAACCTCGCTACCTACATATGGTTAAAAGCGCATTAAAAGACAATACAGGCTTTGTACTTTGCACTTTTGAGCATGACACACCATTTAATATCAGTGCTCAAGGCTGCTTAATGGACGTGATTGACTTTGATCAAGACGACAATGGTACATTGCTAATTGATGTTTTTGCATCGCAAAGTGTTCAAATAAACGATGTTTATCAAGACGAACAAGAATTGCGTCACGGATTAGTGTCAGATTGTAATGCACCTTATTGGTACAAAGACAGTAATAACGAAATTGGTAAGCACCAACGCTTACATGATTCCCTCAAAGATGTTTTTTCTGGAAACCCAGAACTCAGAGTCTTATACAAACAGACTCATTTTAATAGACTACCGTGGATAGCTGCTCGTTGGCTTGAACTTCTACCTATATCTATTGAGAAAAAACAGCAACTTGCGTTTGAAACTAACTTTGATAACTTGCTAAGTTTCCTCCATACTGTGATTAACAATGAATTTGCCTAATTTAATTTGATCCAACTCTTAATATTGCTCGTATTTATAAATACAAAAGCAATAACGGGATTAATTATAATGGTAAGTCAACAACAGTCACCACGTTGTGAACCTAAAACAGGTAAGTATACTGCCATGCCAGACACGCCAAGTACTGAACTTATGCAATCGCTTATTGCGGTCGCAGAAAGTCGCGATAAAAAAGCGTTCGCCTTTTTATTCGAATATTTTGCGCCGAAAATTAAACGCTTTGGAATTAAACAATTTGGCGTTGAAGCGCAAGCAATGGAGTTAGTTCAAGAAACATTAACTTCGGTGTGGCGTAAAGCGCATTTATACAATAGCAGCAAAGGTGCCGCAACTACTTGGGTTTATACGGTAATGCGTAATGCCTCTTTTGATATGCTTCGTAAAATGAAAAGCAATAAAGAAGAAAACATAAGCGAAGATATTTGGCCGTTATTAAACGAATCACAAGATACTAATCACGAATACAGTGATCATTTAGAAGATAAACAAATTAAGCGTTACCTCGACAAGTTGCCAATAGCGCAAAGAGAAGTGGTTCGCGGTGTTTATTTTCAAGACATGTCGCAAGAGCAACTCGCTATGCAACTTAATATTCCAGTAGGCACGGTAAAATCTCGGTTACGTTTAGCCTTGCAAAAATTACGTAATGAAATGGGAGATCAGCATGATTAAACATCACCCTAGTGAAGATTTACTAGTACAACATTGTTCTGCATCGCTAAATGCATCTTTAAGTTTAGCTGTGTCTATACACCTTGACATGTGTCCTATATGCCAAGAGAAAGTTGCTAAGATTGAAGCGGCCAATGCAAATGTAGTGTTTAACGATAAACAAGTTTTATCGCCAAATGAAGATAAAGATAATCTTGAATTACTTGAAGAGTTTGAATCGAATGTGTTTGATTTAATTACTTCAGATTCGGGCATTGATGAAGTATACGAAGTTGAGCCAGTATCTATTAAAGTTAATGCACATGACTATCAACTTCCGCGAGCCTTAACTCGTATATCGCATAGTAAATTTACCCAAGTTGGTAAAATTGCTCGCTCGCGTGTTGCACTAGATGACGGCGCTTTACGCTCTAGCTTATTGCATATAGACGCAGGCGGCGAAATTCCTGAGCATACTCACACTGGTTTTGAAGTAACTTTATTATTAGATGGTGAATTTAGCGACGAGGAAGGTAATTACGTACCAGGCGACTTTATTTGGCAAGATGGTAGCCATTTACATACTCCACTTACGAAAGATGGTTGTTTATGCTTTACAGTTGTCAGTAGTGCGCTACATTTTAATAAGGGCTTCAGCAAGTTACTAAATCCAATAGGTAATTTGATCTACTAAGAGAATATATGCAAACTGATATAATAAAAATAGGTATAAGCGCCTGCTTAGCAGGCGAAAAAGTTAGATTTGATACGGGTCATAAAAAATCAAATTTTTGCATGGATGAGTTAGGTAAACACGTTGAATACACACGTTTTTGTCCGGAGGTAGCAGTAGGGTTACCTATACCTCGTCCAACTATTCGCCAAGTTAAAGTGGGCGATACCATTAAAGTATGTCGCCCAGATGGAACCGGTGAAGTAGGACAGCAGCTTACCGAGTACGGTAAAAAAGTAGCAACTGAGCAAGCTAAAGAATTAAGTGGATTTGTATTTTGTGCAAAAAGTCCGAGTTGCGGTATGGAACGAATTAAAATATATAACGAAGCTGGAACCGGTAATACATCAGAAGGCGTTGGTTTTTTTGCTGAGCAAATAATGAAGCACAACCCATTATTGCCATGTGAAGAAAACGGACGTTTAAATGACATGCATTTACGTGAAAACTTTGTAATGAGAATTTATGTATTTAAAAATTGGCAAAAGTTAGTACAAGAGCCGCTTACTGTTCACAAACTTACGCAATTTCATTCTCAGTATAAATACTTGCTAATGGCTCATAATTATCAAGCCTATCGTGACTTGGGTAAGCTACTAGGTACTTATGTAGGCGACGATATAAATGCAGTTGCTGATGATTATATTTTAGGCTTGATGACAGGTCTTAAAAAACCGGCTTCTCGCAGAAATAATTGCAATACGTTAATGCATTTACAAGGTTACTTTAAAACAGATTTATCGAAAGTTGAAAAACAAGAACTTCGTGATGCAATAGATGAATATCGCGAAGGATTGGTGCCATTGTATGTACCACTCACTTTATTAAAACATCATTTGAAGGTTCACCCAAATGAGTACCTTGAAAAACAGGTGTTTTTTAACCCTTACCCTCACGATTTAAAACTACGATTTGGTATTTAATGGATACATTATTTTGGTTTAGGCGCGATTTGCGCCTTTTTTCTAACGAAGCGTTAATTCAAGCGCTAAACAATGGCGCTAAACACGCCATTTTTTTTGTGTCTGAAAAACAGTGGCAACAACACCAAGTTGCGCCTATTCAGATTGACTTGCTTAAGCGCCGAGTAGCGTATCTTCAATCACAGCTTGGTGAGTATGGTATTACTTTACATGTAATTGACGCGCCAAGCTTTGTAGATTGTGAAAGCAAAATTATTGATTTTTGTAAATCAAATGATGTAAAGCATGTAATTGCTAATACAGAGTATGAGCTTAATGAAGTTAATCGCGATAAAGCTATTTTAAATAAATGCGATGAGCTTTCTATTACGTTTACATTATATGAAGGGGATTTAATTGCGCCGGCAGGCTCAGTTAAAAACCAAAGTAATGAAATGTATAAAGTATTTACTCCGTTTAAGCGCGCTTGGTTAAAGCAACATCAAGATACGCATTTTAGTTTGCCACAATGGCCTTTAGGTTCTGAGCCGATAAAGTGTAACGAAAGTGATTTACTTAAAAGTGATGGTTGCTCAGATAAGTGGCCGGTTGATGATGAAACCTTAGCAACCGTAGTTGATAACTTTATATGCGACAAGCTTACAAGTTACGATGATCAACGTGATATTCCAAGTATAAAAGGCACTTCGGGTTTAAGCCCTTACTTAGCTCTTGGAATTGTAGGTACTAAGCAGCTACTTATTAATATTCAGCAGCGTTATCCCGATATTTTAACTACATCAAAAAGTAAAACGTTTACGTGGATTAATGAACTCATTTGGCGCGAATTTTACAGACACTTAATAGCTGAATTTCCCAAGCTTTCGCGTGGTGATAACTTTAACGAAAAATATAACGCTGTTGTGTGGCGTAAAAGCGAAGATGATTTTAATGCTTGGTGTGAAGGTCGTACTGGTTATCCGCTAGTTGATGCTGCAATGCTGCAATTAAAGCAAACAGGTTGGATGCATAATAGATTGCGTATGGTTGTTGCCAGCTTTTTAACAAAGCATTTATTAATAGACTGGCGTGAAGGCGAGCGCTTTTTTATGCAGCACCTAATTGATGGCGACTTGGCATCTAATAATGGTGGCTGGCAGTGGGCTGCAAGTACTGGGTGCGATGCTCAGCCTTACTTTAGAGTCTTTAATCCTATAAGGCAAAGTGAACGTTTTGATCCAACAGGCAAGTTTATTCGTAAGTATTTACCAGAGCTTGAAAACGTGCCAGATAAACAGATTCATTTTCCACATACTTATTTAGCTGCAACAGGGCAAGATAAGCAGTGTTACTGGCCAGCTATAGTTGATCATAAGGCTGCACGAGAGCGTGCTTTAGCTGCATTTAAGGTATGATATGGATAACCAGTTACCAGTAGATAAATTTGTAGATATATACCAGCAACTCAATAGTAGTAATCTTGATTTGTTGAGTGAAATTTATAGCGACAATATTCAGTTTATAGATCCGATGCATGAAATTAACGGCATTGATGAATTGCGTCGATATTTTGCTAATTTATACAGTAACGTTAAGCATTGTCAGTTTGACATAACAGACACTTTTAACGTTGATAGCAATGCGTTTATCTACTGGACCATGCACTACTCCCATCCTAAGTTAGCATCGGGTAAAACAATATCAGTTAAGGGACATAGCAAGCTTATTTTTGATAGTGGTAAAATAACCAAGCATCGCGACTACTTTAATGTTGGTGAACTTTTATATAAACACATTCCTTTATTGGGTAGTGTTGTTAAGTTTATAGATAAAAGGGCAGGTTAATTATGATCACATTAATTACAGGCGCTACATCGGGAATTGGTGAACAGTTAGCTATTAAATATGCTGAGCAAGGCGATACTGTTATAGCATGCGGTCGTAACAGCGAAAAGCTAGCTGAGCTTGCAAAGCACACCAATATTCAAACATGCCAATTTGATGCAACTGATTTACAAGATATAAAGCAATCGACAATAGGTTTTGCTCAATTTGACAGAGTGATCCTAAATGCAGGTAATTGTGAGTATGTAGATGATGCACGTAACTTTGATAGTGCTCTGTTTGAAAGAGTTGTATCGGTTAATTTACTTGCAATGGGATACTGCTTAGAAGCCTTACTTCCTAAAATAAACGTGGGTGGGCAACTCGTTTTAGTAAGCTCTAGTGTTACTTATTTACCG
Source organism: Pseudoalteromonas sp. Z9A5 (assembly GCF_011378875.1). Lineage (NCBI taxonomy): Bacteria > Pseudomonadati > Pseudomonadota > Gammaproteobacteria > Alteromonadales > Pseudoalteromonadaceae > Pseudoalteromonas > Pseudoalteromonas sp. Z9A5. The sequence continues at coordinate 78,912 of NZ_WTLC01000012.1, read as the reverse complement.
CTTCCACGCTCAGAAGCTTACGGGGCATCAAAAGCGGGTGTAAGTTACTTAGCTAAAAGTTTAGCTATAGATTTAAATGACGTTGATGTAACACTCGTCCATCCTGGTTTTGTTAAAACACCTCTAACTAATAAAAATGACTTTCCAATGCCTATGGCTGTATCTGCAAGCGAAGCTGCAGATTATATGATTAAAGGAATACATAAGCGCCGTAAAGAAGTGCATTTTCCTTATCGTTTTACCCTTATTTTAAAAGCACTGCGAATACTCCCTTTACCGCTTTGGCTTAAAATTGCAAAAGGATTAACCCGTTGAAAAAAATAGCAATAATTGGCTCAGGTGTATCTGGTTTAACATGCGGGCATTTGCTGCATAAGCATTACGATGTAACTCTATTTGAAAAAAATGATTATATTGGAGGACACACTGCAACGGTTGATGTTGATGTAAGTGGTATCAAATACGCAATAGACACCGGCTTTATTGTATTTAATGATAGAACATACCCTTACTTTGAAAAGCTGCTAAAGCATATTGGCGTTGATAAACAAAAAACAGAAATGAGTTTTAGTGTTCATAATGATGCAACAGGTTTTGAATATAACGGGCATACGTTTACAAGCCTATTCGCACAGCGTCGAAATATTTTTAGACCTAAATTTTGGCGTTTGCTTTACGACATTGTTAGATTTAACAAGTTATGTAAAGCAATACACGAACAAGAAAAATATAAAACGGATCAATCGTTAGGGCAGCTTTTAGATGAACACCATTTTAATGACTTTTTTAAGTATCATTATATTTTACCAATGGGCGCAGCTATTTGGTCATCTAGCATAAAAGAAATGGAAAATGTAGGCGTAGAGTTTTTTGTTAAGTTCTTTTTTAATCACGGACTTTTAGACGTTACAAACAGACCTCAGTGGTATGTAGTACCAGGTGGTTCTCGCCAGTACATTAAGCCATTGATTAGAGGCTTTGCCGATAAAATTAAACTCAATACAAATATTAAATCTGTTACGCGTCAAGATGATGAAGTAACAATAGAGTTTGAAAATGGTGAGCAAAGCAAGTTTGATAAAGTAATATTTGCTTGTCATTCAGATCAAGCACTTGCGCTGCTTGGCGATGCTACAGAGCAAGAAAAGTCAGTGTTAGGTGCAATCGCTTATACCGAAAACTCAGTGGTGCTGCACACCGATATAAACCTTTTACCAGATAGAAAAGCGGCATGGGCAAGTTGGAACTACCTGCTTAACAACAATACAAACAAAGCTGCTGTGGTTACATACCAAATGAATATACTTCAAGGTATACAGTCAGATACTCAATTTTGTGTAACGTTAAATCACCTTGAAGGGATTAACCAAAGTAAAATATTGCGCGAATTTACTTACCATCATCCTGTATTTAATCAAGAGTCTATTGCTGCTCAAAAACTTAAACATAGTATTGATGGGCAAAATAATAGTTATTTTTGTGGAGCGTATTGGTATAACGGCTTCCACGAGGATGGTGTACACAGCGGTGTAGATGTTGCAAAACAACTTGGGGTTGAATTTGACTAGTGCAGTTTATTTAGGCGATGTTAAACATCGCCGTTTTGCTGTTAAAGAGCACCGTTTTAGTTACCCGTTATATATGATGTGGGTAAATTTAAATAACCCTCAGCAGTTAAATGGTGTACACAAGCACTTGGGTACATCGGGCTTAAAAGCCTTAAAGTTTAATGAAGCTGATTACCTGCAAAATACAGAACAAGCAAACAAAGCAAAGCAAACACTTATACAGCGTGCTCAGACTAAGCTTAATGAGTTAGGTGTTAAAGATGTTTTTGAAAATGTGTATATGCTTGGGCAGTTACGTTGTTTTGGGATTTACTTTAGTCCTGTTAATTTTTATTTTTTTGGTCACGGTGAAGGTGACTTTACCTACATGATTGCAGAAGTAAGTAACACACCTTGGAATGAACGACATTATTATTTAGTACCATTAGAAAAAAAAGTGAACTTTAAGAAGGTCTTTTCCGTATCACCTTTTATGAACTTAGATATGAACTATCATTGGCATGTTCAACTTAAATCAAATAAAACGCTAATACACATTGAAAATAGACGCGATAAAGAGCTTTTATTTGACGCATCGCTAAGATTAAAGCGTCATGAACTTACCAAAGATGAAGTAAGTAAATTGCTTAGGTGTTTTCCTGCAATGACATGGTCGATTTTTAAAGGTATCTATCACCAAGCGTTAAAGTTATTTATAAAGAGAGTGCCTTTTTTAGGTCATTCAGGTAAGCCATAAAACATATACAGATAGTTAGAACAATAAATAGGTATTTTAATGGAAAAAGTGTCGAGCTTAAATTGTGCACAAAGCACTGGATGGTTTGCTAACGTATATAAAAAGTTAGTAACGAAAGCGTTTTCTTCGATTGAAACAGGTCAGATAGTTTTAGATGACAATAATGAACGAACTGTTTTTGGTGACGCATTGTCCGAACTTAAAGTTACTATCACAGTAAACGATAAGGCAATGTACAAGGCCTTTGCACTCTCTGGCAGTGTTGGGGCTGGTGAATCCTATATTTTAGGGCAATGGTCTTGCGATAATTTAACGCGCTTCATCGAAATATTCGCAGTAAATGAAAAGCAATTAGATAAATTTGAAAAGAAATTTGCATTTTTTAGCAACATAGCCCACCGATTTAATCATGTTAAAAACAAAAATTCTGAGTCAGGTTCAAAAAAGAATATTGTTGCCCACTACGATTTAGGTAACGATTTATACGAGTCATTTTTAAGTAAAGAAATGCTTTATTCTAGTGCTGTTTATCCTAAAAAAGATTCTACACTTGAAGAAGCACAGCAATTTAAGCTTAAACGTATTTGTGAGCAGGTCGAGTTACAACAGGGCGACTCAGTTATTGAAATTGGTACTGGTTGGGGGGCTTTTGCAATTTATGCTGCTACTCATTACGACTGCCACGTAACAACGACAACCATTTCTGATGAGCAACACGACTACGTAGCCGAAAAAGTTAAAGAGCTTGGACTTGATAATAAAATAACACTGCTTAAACTTGATTACAGATTGCTAAAAGGTAAATACGATAAACTTGTTTCCATCGAAATGATTGAAGCAGTTGGTCATGATTATTTGCCGAGCTTTTTTACTCAATGTGGAGAACTTTTAAAAGACAATGGTGCAATGCTTATTCAAGCTATTACTATTGGCGACCAACGTTATCAGCATTATTTAAAAAATTCTGATTTTATACAGCAATACATTTTCCCAGGTGGTTGCCTACCATCACTTAATGAAATGAGCGAACAGATCAAAAACAACACTGATATGGTTATACACACTATAAATGATATTGGTGCTCACTATGCGCGTACGCTGGCTGATTGGCGCTCTCGCTTTATAGAAAGCTGGCCTGATTTAGACCGTTCTAAGTTTGACGAGCGTTTTTATCGTTTATGGTTGTTCTACTTTGCTTACTGTGAAGGTGCATTTAGAACACGCGCAACGAGTACCGTGCATTTAATGGCACGTAAACCAAGATTTGTTAGTGATAATGACGAGATTGCACTCGCTTATTAATTTTATATTGTTTCAAGCAGTATGGTTTTTATCATTACTGATTGAAGCAAACTCAATCGTTTTTTCAAGCGCTATAATTGCTTTGATGTTTTATTTGTCAAAGCAAAAAAAACAGGATGTTTTGCTTGTTTTAAAAACACTTCCAATCGCTCTGCTTTGTGAGTTTATTGCAGTAAAGCTTGGTTTATTTGAATTTAAGGTTTTTCCTTTTCCACCGTGGCTTGCTCTTTTGTGGGTAGCTCTACTTCTATGTATCAATACTTCAATGTCGTTTTTAACTGGGCTTAAACTATGGCAAGCATTTTGTGTGTGTTTGGTTTTTGCACCTTTAAGTTATTGGGGTGGTGCACGCTTTGAAGTATTAAGCTTAGGATTACCACTTTATCAGTTTTGGTTTTTTTATGGCGCACTTTGGGCTGCAACATTCACGTTGATTTTATTTATAAACAGTAAAATAAAGCTAATGATCTCTCGCTAATTTGCATCTTGGCTATTCATAATATCTAACATTTATTAATAAGGTTTTACTTTGAAATATATTTTATGTGGCGCTATTTTATGCGTGTTTAGTAGTACAGCAGTGCTTGCCAATAGCGACTTTAATAAGGTTGGTGAAGGTAAAATGGAATATTTGCTTTGGGATGTTTACGATGCAACGTTATCTACGTATTCGGGTAATTACGTATTGGGTGATAATCCGGTTAAATTCAAACTTACCTATTTACGTGATTTTGAGGCAAAAGATATTGTTAAAGCAACGCAAGAGCAATGGCAACGTTTGGGCAAAGAGCAGTCGTCAAAAACTTATAGCGACAAACTATTACAAATTTGGCCTGATATAAAAAAAGGTGAATCGCTTACTTTAATAACAAATGAGCAAGGTGGAAGTATTTTTTATCATAATGATAAAAAAATTGGTGAAATAAATGAGCCTGAATTTGCTACTGATTTTTTGGCTATTTGGTTAGATAAAAATACCTCTGAGCCTGAACTCAGAAAGCAATTACTAGGAAATTAATATGAAAATCGCGAATCTAGTTAAAAGTATTTTAGTCGGTACATGTGCTTTGTTTCTAATAAGCTGTTCTGCACCTAGCGTAGATCATTATAAAAATACATCACCTGAGTTTGACTTTAAAACATTCTTTACAGGAAATTTGAAAGCCTATGGCGTTGTACAGGATTTTAAAGGCGAGCTAACCCGCAAGCTAGTGGTAGATATGCATGCGAGCTGGGAAGGTAACCAGGGCATTATCGAAGAAGATTTTGTTTATGATGATGGTGAAACACAAAAACGCATTTGGAAAGTAACTTTAAACAACGACAATTCATTAACCGGCACCGCAGATGATGTTTTAGGTACAGCTAAAGGTAAAAGTGATGGCAGTGTATTTCATTGGAATTATAATGTTGAACTGCCATACGATGGCAGTACTTTAGAGGTTAACTTTGACGATTGGATGTACTTGGTTACACAAACACGCTTGATAAACCGAACATCTATTGTTAAGTTCGGTGTTGAGGTTGGGGAAGTGACCTTAGTAATCGAAAAAATATAGTTTATCTTAAGTTGCGTAACGTGCGCCAAAATTGTACTCAAATTAAGTCTTTGTTAACCCAACGTGCTGTATTTTACCGAGAATTATTTTAATTTTACGTGTTTTTTAAGATTTTAAGCAAAAAATGCAATTTGCTGTTGCTAACTCTTCAAAAATACATAAAGATAGGTTTTGCGAAGGCAAAATAATAACGAATAGGAATCTAAAAATGAATAAAGCTCAATTAGTTGAAAAAATTGCTACTGATGCAGAAATTTCTAAAGCTGCTGCTACTCGTGCACTTGACGCGTTTACAGGCGCTGTAACTTCTTCTTTAAAAGAAGGTGATTCAGTAGCATTAGTTGGTTTTGGTACTTTTACAGTAAAAGAACGTGCAGCACGTACTGGCCGTAACCCACAAACGGGTGCTGAGATCCAAATCGCAGCGGCAACTATCCCAAGCTTTAAAGCAGGTAAAGGTCTTAAAGACCAAGTAAACCTTTAATAGGTTTAACAAATTAAATAAAAAAAGGGCTAATTAGCCCTTTTTTTTATATCTGTAAAAAGCCATAAAATATGGCTTATATACAATAAAGTTATGCTTTTAAGGCTTTATCCCCTCGACCAATGCCAACAGCACCAGAACGTACAACTTCAACAATGTCAGTTTCATGGCGAAGCGTGTCTAAAAATGATTCAATTTTGTCAGTGCTACTTACTAATTGTAGGCTGTAGGTTTGCCTGCCCATATCTAAAATAGCACCTTGAAATACATCTACAACACGAGTAACCGCAGCGCGAGTTGACTCATCTTGAGCAAATACCTTAACAAGTAATAGTTCTCGTTCTATATGACTCATTTCAGTCAAATCTATGATTTTTAATACATCGACAAGTTTATTAACTTGCTTAGTTATTTGTTCTACTACGCGGTCATCGCCCATAGTTGTAATAGTAATACGTGATAAAGACTGATCGTCGGTTGTACCTACAGTCAAGCTGTCGATGTTATAAGCGCGTTGTGAAAAAAGTCCGACAATACGCGACAATGAACCCGGTTCGTTTTCTAATAATATAGATAAAATACGACGCATTATGCTTTTACTCCTTTACGTAGCCACATCTCATCAATGCTACCTAACTTAATTTGCATTGGGTATACATGTTCTTTTTCATCGACAAGAATATCTAAAAATACTAAACGGTCGGTAATTGACATCGCTTTATCAATAGCGGGTTGTAGTTCAGCAAGCGTATTTACTTGGATACCTACGTGACCATAGCTCTCAACCAATTTAACAAAGTCAGGCAGTGAATCCATATATGATGAAGAGTGACGACCTCCATAAACCATGTCTTGCCATTGGCGTACCATGCCTAAAGAGCGATTATTAAGAGAAACCACTTTTACAGCTAAGTTATATTGCAAACAGGTAGAAAGTTCTTGGATATTCATTTGAATAGAACCGTCGCCCGTAATACACACCGATTCTTTATCAGGAAACGCGAGCTTTACACCCATAGCGGCAGGTAAACCAAACCCCATTGTTCCTAAACCACCTGAATTTATCCATTGACGAGGATGTTTAAACGGATAGTACTGCGCTGCAAACATTTGATGTTGACCAACGTCAGAGCTTACATAAGCATCGCCATTTGTTGCTTTGTATACCGCCTCTATTACAGCTTGAGGTTTAATTTTGTCGCCATCAGTATTGTAATTTAAACACTTTTGTTCACGCCAACTAATAATTTGACGCCACCAATCCTCTTGAGCGCTGCGATCAATTTGAATAGGGCTTTTATCTATACCAGCTTGAAGCTGTTCAAGTACAGTCGCTAAGCAGCCTACAACGGGAATATGCGCTTTGATTGTTTTAGAGATAGATGTTGGATCTACATCTACATGTACAATAGTGGCATTAGGGCAAAACTTTTCAACATTATTAGTGACGCGATCATCAAAGCGAGCACCAAGTGCCAAAATTACATCTGCATTCGCCATTGCTTTGTTTGCTTCAAGCGTACCGTGCATGCCTAGCATACCAACAAAGTTAGGGTGAACACCTGATATACCACCAAGTCCCATTAACGTGTTTGTTATTGGCGCATTTAACGATTCAACCAAGTGAGTTAATTGCTCTGATGTATTTGATATAACAATACCGCCACCAGAATAAATAACGAGCTTTTTAGCTTCTAAAATAGCTGTAACGGCTTTACGTATTTGTTTGGAGTGACCCTTAGTATTAGGACTGTATGTTCTAAGTTCAGTTGTTTTAGGAAATTCGTATTCAAATTTAATCGCAGGATTAAGCATATCCTTTGGCAGTTCAACTACAACAGGCCCTGGGCGACCAGTGCTGGCAATATAAAAAGCTTTAGCTAATATAGTTGGAATTTCCTTAGCACTTCTACAGTTAAAGCTATGCTTAACTACAGGGCGAGAGCACCCAACAATATCGGTTTCTTGGAATGCATCGTCGCCAATAAGATTTGTAGGCACTTGACCTGACAACACAACCATAGGAATTGAATCCATATAGGCTGTTGCAATACCTGTAATACAGTTTGTAGCGCCAGGACCTGAGGTGGCAAGTACTACACCAACATCGCCTGTTGCACGAGCGTAACCATCAGCCATATGAGTAGCTGCTTGCTCGTGGCGTACTAATATATGCTCAATGTCGTCTTGTTGAAAAAGTGCATCGTACAAATCTAATACCGAACCACCGGGATAGCCAAATATGTATTTAACCTTCAGCTCTTTTAATGCCTGAACTACTAATTCAGAACCATTATATTCTTGTTTGCTCATCCTCATTCCTCTGTGCGCTATTTTATGCATAAAAAAACCCCCGCGTAGTGCGAGGGTTTTTAAAAAGCAGTATCACTTTTTAATACATCCCCGCTGGGCTTATAACTAAGACCAGTACGAGTACGACTAAAAGACGAATCTGCAATTTCATAATTTGTTCACTCTTTTAAAAAAGTAAAATGTTTACTTTAAATTAAAATTTCTCTATGAGGTTATTTTTAAGGGTTTTGAGTGTGCATGTCAACCGTGAATTGGCTTTTTTGGATTAAAATTCTAAATTTAGTTGTTTTTTAATTTGAAATCACAGTTTTGTCGTTTTTATGTCATTAAGTGAGAAGAAATTATGCGTTTAATATTTTTGCCTATATTTATTTTCGGCACTAAAAAGCCAACATAATTTTAATACTGATCAGTTAAGAAGTATTTAACGATCCATTGGCCAAACTTCTGGTTTGTTTATTAAGGTATCTAATGTCTTCAAGAGCCTTTTTTATGCAACTTACTCCAGTACTTTCTTTTGCTAATGGTTATGCCACAACTCAGTCGATTTAGGTTAGCTGAGTGATTTTTAGGCATACATTTCATCAAAGAATGCGCTGAAACTATCGAAGTTGCAAAGATAAAACGAATTCCTGTCGAAAGGGCTGTTTGGACAGTTATGTGTATGTCGTTTTATCGTGATGATCTTATATGGCGCATTGTCAGTAAATTAGGGGGCGACTGGTAACAAAAACGCTCAAGGGTAAAAGGTAAAGAGGTGAATATCATCACACCACTGACCGATTTATTGCGTTTCCCTAAATCTGATATTGTTGATTTTTATAATGAGCGATAGAGATTAGAACTTGGGTATAGAGTAATGAAGCAGACCTTACTCAATAGCCATTTCACGCTACGTAGTAAAAACCTGAAATAATTGTGTAAGAGTTATGGGGTGTGATTTTCTGTTATAACTTGCTGAGATACCAGATGATGAAAATGGCGAAGAAAAAGCTTGGGATATATGCAAAACATCTAAGTTTCACGACGTGTGCGAAACTAAAATCCAAAAAATAGCCCAATAAAAATGCCAGTCAGCTGTAACTGACTGGCATTAAGCATAAACAGGCTTTATATAGAGCTTATTAGTACTTTAAATTATAGACGGTCAATAACTGCTTGAGTGAAATCAGTTGTTCCGTGATTACCACCTAAATCGCGAGTTGTACGATCGCCTGATTTAATTACATCAGCAACAGCACTTCTAATGCGTTCTGCAGTGTCGCCCATATCTAAATGTTCAAGCATTTGGATAGACGCTAAAATTACAGAAGTAGGATTAGCTAGGTTTTTACCTGCTATATCTGGTGCACTGCCGTGCACAGCTTCAAATATTGCTGCATCTTCACCAATGTTAGCACCTGGAGCCATGCCTAAGCCGCCCACTAAGCCAGCACAAAGATCAGATAGAATATCACCAAATAAGTTTGTAGTTACAATTACATCAAACTCTTCAGGTGTCATTACTAGTTTCATACACGTAGCATCAACAATCATTTCAGTTGATTCAATTTGTGGGTAACGCTCAGCTACTTCACGAGCAACCTTTAAAAATAAACCAGAAGTTGATTTTAAAATGTTCGCTTTATGAACTGCAGTTACTTTTTTACGGCCTTCACGTACAGCTAGTTCGTATGCAAAAGTTACAATTTTTTCAGCGCCTTCGCGAGTAATTACTGATTTTGCTTCTGCTTCGTTACCATCTTCACTCACAATTTGGCCTGCACCTGAGTACATACCTTGCGTGTTTTCACGAATAGTAATGATATCGATATCATCGTAACGTGCTTTAGTACCTACAAACGATTTAACTGGACGAACATTTGCGTATAAACCAAACTGTTTACGTAAAGTTACGTTAATAGAAGTAAAGCCTTCACCTACAGGAGTAGTTAGAGGACCTTTAAGAGTGATTTTGTTTTTAGCAATTGTATCAACAGTTTCTTGTGGAAGTAGCTCGCCAGTTTTTTCAAGCGCTGCTAGGCCAGCATCAACAAATTCATAATCAAAATCACATCCTGCTGCTTTTAGAATTTCAAGTGCTGAGTCTATAATGCTAGGACCGATGCCGTCGCCTTTGATCACTGTTATGGTACGTTTGGCCATTAACTTTTCCTTTAAATAGTTTGATTTGCACATAATTTATTACTCTGAGAGAGTAACTGCTTGTTAGGTCATTTATGTGAATGAGGTAGAAATTTAAGGGCGCATTTATACCAACTTATCGCCCATTTTGCCAGTTTATACTATAAATAACGGGTATAATTTGTATTTATAATGGTAATAAACTTACTAAATAGTATTCGAGAGGTTTAGCTCTTGTAATTGCTGATAAAAAGAATGCTTATCTTTCCAGCCCTGAGCTGTTAATTGATCACTAAGCGTTTGTTGCTGCCAAGGGCTCAATGCTAACTCAGGCTTAAAGACATATTGCGCTAACGTTTTTAATGCAACCCACAATTTATGGTGTGAGTTAAGTTGTTTTTTAGGTGTTTGTTCTGCTTCTAAAAGGGCTGCAGTCCATGGGTTATCACTTAAAAGTTGTTTAAGTTGTACGTTTAACTGCTCATTATTAAGTAAGTTAACGCCAAAAAAAGCATAAAAAGGAATACTCAATGTTTTATTTGGGGTTTCGTCTATTAAAATTTTCCTTGATAAACGAGTGCTACATTGAGTTAATAAAAAATGTGTGTAGGCATATAAAGGTAATGTAATGTGTTCAAATTGAAATTGCTTATTGTGACTCACTAATAAAGACATTATTTTTACTAAGCAATCTAAACGGTTTAATATAAACGCTTGTAAAGGGTGGGGGGTCACACAAACTAGCTGCTCAAACACTACGCGTTGAATAATAGCTGGCGCATTGAAGTATCCCACCATAGATAAACTGTGCTTTAAATCTTTAGCGGGCTGATGTTCTTTATTATACGGTTTTACAGCTTCACAAAGACTGTTAACTATTTGAGGATGAGGCAATATAATTTGGCTTAACCCTTTATAGCTGTATTCGTGCTGTAATTTTATACGGCTGATTAAATCGAGCAGCGTTAATGACTCGGTAGTTAGCGTACTTTTTCTTTTAGTTATATGCTCGCTATTCCAAACACTAAGATGCAGCTTTGAGTCAGTGCAGAGCCATTGTTTAGCATTATCATTAAGTGATGCTTTGACTCGATGCCATGTCATTTTATCTTTATTTTCTGTATTAACTAATACGTGACGTTGTTCTGAATCGGTTGCTAAGTAGACCATAGTGCGTTCAAAATAGATTACTCGACTACCTGGTAATAATGGACCGATATGAGCAATAAGTGACTTTATTAATTTTTGAGCAAATAAGTTTGGGGTACGTATATATAAGTCGGCTAATGCTTTGTAAAGGTCGATATGTTTTTTAGGAGTATTGTAGGTAATATTCATCGCAATGATATTAGCAAGTGCTACAAGCGTTATGCCGCCATCGTAAAGCATAATTTTAGGTGTACTGACCAGCGCTTGTTTATATTTATTTAATTTTGCTAAAATTTGTGTGATTGGTTTTACAGGCTCACCACCGGTTAATATTATTTTTCCCGCTAATTGATGACGTAATTTCCACGTTCTTTTTTCATTTTCGTTAAAGCTCACTTGTTCTGAAAGTTTGTTTAACTCTTGGCAAACACATAAATGCTCAACCAGTGCGGTGCTAATATAGAGCTCAGATAATTCTTCATTATATTTTTGGCTCTTACAAAGCGCAGCCGTTAATACGCATTGGCTAATTATTAAGTTAGTAGCGAAGTCATTTTTAGTATTAAAAAGAGTTAATTGAGCTTGAAGAGCAAATGGATGCTCATCATACAAAAGCCTGTATTGCTCAGCGAGCTTACATATTACGGGGTAGAGTGTTTGCCATTGTTTTTTATTATTATAGGATGCTAAAAATAGATGAGTATTTTCAAATAACTTATTTAGCTTTACCGAAACAGGCTCATCCATTATGGCATCACTTAATGATTTCTTGATATTTATTGTAGGCACTTGGTCCCCATAGCATAAGTTGACCATTTTTAAATAAAAGCCCAGTACATTCATCCATAGTCGTTATACCATCAGACGTAATATGCTGCGTGCGATAAAAAACAATTTGCAGTACTTGTTCTCCATCACGTTTTGCGTAAGTAAGATCTGGGCTACCTAAGTAATCAAGTACATTATTAAGAGTAGTTTGTTTTTCAAGAGTTAGCTTTTCAATAAAGCGTTTATTAAAGGCTTCACGATCTTGCCATATCATTGCCTGAGGATCGTCTTTATAAAAGGTAATTACCAACGTTGCTATAAGCGCATAAAGACCTAAACCTAAAATTAAATACCTAAAAAACTTTTTCAACATAGATTACTCTAACTGCCGTGACTAATAATAGTATACGTATTGCGTATACTACGTGCTATTAACTTGCGACTAATTAAGTCTTAACTGCTTTAAACTAAAGCCTAAATTTATATCTGTTCGCAAACTGACCAGCTGCTTTGAAATAACATACATATCCATACCAGCGTCGAGCTTTTTATGAATGCTTGGGCTAAGTGATTTATCCTCTAAGGCGTGCTCAATTGATTCATAATTATTAATAAGCTGCTGAGCTGATTTTGTACCAATACCTTTTATACCAGGGATATCATTTGTTTTGTCACCGGCTAAAGCCCAAAAATCAATAAGCTTGGTTTGCTCAACCCCAAAACGCTCTTTTATACTATTCTTATCAAGATATTGTTTTTTAAAATAGTCGTAAACAGTGATGTAATCACCCAAATGAGGTAAAAAACCTTTATCGGTAGATACTACGGTATTACTTATATTATTGCTTGCTGCCTTAGATGCAAGGGTGGCAATAATATCATCTGCTTCGTCGTTTATTGGCTCGAATACTACAATACCAGTTTCTTCAATCGCATTTTTAAAATGCAATAAAGCGTCTTTTAAGGTTTGTGGCATAGGTGCGCGCGAATGTTTATAGTCTTTATAAAAATGATAACGCCAGCTTCTATCACCATCAAATACCGCAATGGCGTGTGTTGCATTGGTTGTATTTAAAAGTTTTTTGCAAGCATGAGCAACACGAGCACTGCATGTTTGTATCATTTGCTCATCACTGTGATGTTTTTGATTTACGTCAACTGCGTAAATGCGCCTAATTAAGTTAAGCGCATCAATAAGGAGTAAGTGGGGCTTCAAACTATATAACTCATGCTTTTATTTTGTAACACGGAATATATTTACTACCAGGGAGTTTCATACGACCTTGGACAACAAATGCTTGTAATAACTTATCCATACTTTTCATCAGGGCAGGCTCGCCGCTTAAAATGTATGGACCATTCTGTTTAATGGCTTTAACACCTTCGTCTTTTACATTGCCGGCAACAATGCCTGAAAACGCTCGTCGTAAATTAGCGGCTAATAGCTGCTTTGGCTGATTAAGGTGTAAATCAAGACCTGCCATATTTTCATGTGTAGGTACGAAAGGTTGCTGAAAATCGTTATCAATTTTTAGCGTCCAGTTAAAGTAATATGCATCACCTTCACTTTTACGATAATTACGTACATTAGACATTGCTGACTTTAGCTTTTGACCAACAAGTTCAGGGTTATCAATAATAACTTCAAACTTATCGAGAGCTTCTTTACCCAGTGTCATTTCAACAAATTTACAGAGCTCTTTAAAATAGGCTTCACTTTCTTTAGGTCCGGTCAAAATAACGGGTAAACACTGCTTAGTATTATCGGGATGAAGTAATATACCTAATAAATACAAAAGTTCTTCGGCAGTACCTGCACCGCCAGGGAAAATTATAATTGCGTGGGCGGTTCTAATAAATGCTTCAAGGCGTTTTTCTATATCAGGTAAAATAACTAATTCGTTAACAATAGGGTTTGGTGGTTCGGCTGCTATAATGCTTGGCTCTGTTAAACCTAAGTAACGATTATCTGTAATTCGTTGTTTGGCATGACCAATAGTAGCGCCTTTCATTGGACCTTTCATTGCACCTGGTCCACACCCGGTACAAATATTTAAACCGCGTAAGCCTAATTCGTAACCTACTTGTTTAGTGTATTTATATTCAACTTCGTTAATAGAGTGCCCGCCCCAACAAACAACCATATTTGGTTCTATGTTAACGCGTAATGCATCAGCGTTTCTGAGCATATCAAATACCATATGAGTAATGGCTTTTTGTTCTTTAAGGTTTTTTTCGTATTTTTGACAAATAAATAAAATATCACGGATGACTGAAAATATATGTTCGTGAATACCTGTAATTATTTCGCCGTCAACAAAAGCAGTAGATGGTGGGTTTTTAAGCTCGATTTTAATGCCGCGTTCGCGGCTTACTAATCGTATATCAAAGTCTTTGTATTTATCGTAAATGTCGTTACTTTCGTCTGTATGACTACCCACATTAAGAACAGCAAGCGCGCAATTTCTAAATAGTTTGTAGCGCTCACTGGCTGAAGATTGCTCTAATAAATCAACTTCTAATTGCGAGAGTAAATCTAAAACACCAGTTGGGTTTAATTGTATTAGCATCGGTATTCTCCTTGCTATTTTTACGTAAATTAACTACTTAGCCATAATATTTCTTAAATAAGAAAGATGACATTATTTACTCATACAAAGACGATCTCTACCTGTATTTTTTGCTTCATAAAGTGCATCGTCAGCTCTATCAAAGGCGATAATTGGTGTATCTCCTTTTCTAAATTGAGTTGCCCCCAAAGATATTGTTATCTCAATTTGCTTATCTCTAAACTTAAAAGGAATGCTTTTAATCGCTTTTCTCAATTTGTCTAATGGGACGGCAGCATTTTCAATTGTCATATCGGTCATTAGTAATACAAACTCTTCACCGCCATAACGGGCGATAAAATCTGATTTTCTAACTGATTTTTGTAACGCTTTTGCAATAACCTGCAATGTGATGTCGCCGGCTGTATGTCCAAACCTATCATTAATAGATTTAAAGTGATCAACGTCAATGACTACAAGGGTAACATCTGAAGCTTGGACATTAAATAGGTGAATTTCGTGATTATATCGTTCATCAAATGCAGCACGGTTAGGTAGTTTTGTTAGACTGTCTAGCAAGCTTTTAAAGCGTTGTTCGTTTAGTCGCTTTTTATACTTAGTGAGTTTGTTTTCGAGGGTACCAATACGGCTATTTATTTTATCAAAGCTCGATACCAATACTTCTCTATCAGCGCGTTCTAGCTGCTCTTTTGCAATAAAGTCTTTACTGAGTGATTTTAGTTCGTTGTCTACAAGCTCTTTTAAAGATGAAATTGAGGTCGCATTTTGCGTTTTTTCGTTAAGATTTTTTATCTTATCTTTAATATTTTTATTTAAAGTATCAAATTCCAGTCCCATAGACTGCGAGTGTTTGCTTGTAGAAACGATTGAATTGTGAAGTTCTTCAAGTGTTTGATTAAGAGAAGCTAAAAAGCTTTGCGCTGACTCTCTCTCTTTATTAATATTTTTAACAATAACGCTAATTATATTTATTGCAGCGTCAAGCAATGCACTCATTGTATCGCTTTTTGTAATTTTGTTTTTAATTATTTTAATTTCTTCAGCTGCTTCATCTTCAAGAACTAATGCGTTAGCTAGTTCAAGTAGCTCTTGGGCTAACGCCGGGGTTGCTGTTGATTGGTCGTTAGAACCGCTATTTAGTTTAGAATTTAAAGCATGATGATAAAAAGTAATCAGTTGGTTTAATAAAGGAAGAAAGTCGTGCGTAGATTGAATGTTATTAATTTCGTTATCTAATAAGTTTCTTAGTGATCTGCGAGTATCATCTGGTAATCCAATGATTTTTTGTAATTGTTTTCCCGCGTTAAGTACACTTGCATATAAGTCACGTTGTTGCGCTAATTGTACAGATTCTTGATTTTTTAATAACGTAATGATTTCGGTTATTAAAGGTGATAGATATTCAAAACTAACTCCCTTAGTAAGAGCATTTCTAAATTTAGCGAGTCTATTATCTAGCTCAGTGTCAAGCCCTTTACAACTTAGCGATAATTTAGCTGATAAATTAGACAGGGTATCTACTTGATATTTACGTGCATCCTCAATAGCCATTCGAGCATCGATTGCTTGTTTGAGTTTTTTATCTGTAGCTTTAGATTTTTCAGACACCTAAGCATACCGCCATCGAGTTAGTTATATTACCCTCAGTTTACAACAAATTTTTATTATGTGTAGCTATCTAGCTAAAAACTTAGCATTTTTAATAATGTAATGCGCATAAACTTATATACACAGCCATTTATCGTATTTAATTCACTTTTAAATAAGGGCTTGTTAGTCTTGTAAGTAATTAAGTTTCCACTAAGAGTCTCTATGAAAAAGTTATTAGCCCTTTCTATTTTAGCTTCATGTTCAGCACCTGTTTTTGCCGATGTAAATTATTCTTTAGCAATATCGCAACCACAACACCATTTAGGTGATGTAAGTGTTGAGTTTCCTAAAACAGCGCAATCACATCTTGATATAAAACTTCCAGCATGGCGAACAGGTCGCTATGAAATGCTAAACCTTGCCAACGGCGTTCGCTATTTCAAAGCTAAAGATGAAGATGGCAAAGAGTTAAAGTGGGAAAAAATAGACCACAGTACGTGGCGTGTACACCTTAATGAGCCAACAGAAGTTAATGTTGACTATCAAGTGTATGCAAACGAACTTGGTAAGCGTGCTCGCCACATAGATGATAGCCATGCATTTATAGATGCGTCAGGCTTTTTTATGTTTAGTGAATCATTTCGCCAAGAACCTGTAACCGTTAATTTAGAAGTGCCTAAAAAGTGGCGCTCGGTATCGGGTATGGACAATTTAAAAGGTAAAAATTCATTTAAAGCCGCCGACTACGACGTGCTTGTTGATTCGCCAATCGAAACTGGTATAAATCAACTACACACATTTGAAGTAGATGACCGTGAATATGACTTAGTAGTATGGGGTGATGGTAATTACGATGTAGATCTAATGCTTACAGACCTTAAAAAATTAGTTGCTACCGGTAACGTAATTTGGGAAGGCTATCCTTATGAACGTTATGTATTTATGGTACATGCAACGTCGGGTGCTGGTGGTGCAACTGAGCATTTAAACTCAACTATTATACAGCGCCCACGCGATCGATTTGGCAGCCGAGAAGATTACCTCGCATTTATAAGCACAGCTGCACACGAATTTATTCATACATGGAACGTAAAAGCGTATCGCCCTCAAGGTTTAGTACCATACGACTACACTAATATGAACTATTCAAAATTGCTTTGGATTGCGGAAGGTTCAACAAGTTATTTTGAAGATCATTTATTAGTGCGTTCAGGCATTGAAACAACGGATGAGTTTTTTAAAGTGATGAGTAAAACTATTAATCGTCATTTACAAACACCAGGACGTGAAGTACAAAGCGCAAGCGAAACAAGCTTTGATAAATGGATTAACCAAGGTGGCGACCATGCACGTAACTACAGCACCAATATTTATTCAGAAGGCTCGTTACTTTCACTTGCTTTAGATATCGACTTGCTAGAAAAAAGCCAAGGTAAAATAAGCTACCGCGACGTGCATAAAGCACTTTATAACAATCATAAAATGCCAGCAGGTTTTACAGACGTAGATGTGCTTAACATTTTAAAAGATTTAACAGGGCGTGATTACTCAAGCTGGTGGCAAGAAAATGTAGAGTCGCCTGCAAATATTAACTTTGATGAATTGCTTGCTAAAGTGGGTTTGAAATTTGAGCGCCCAGAAAAAGCAAAAGCGCTTGCAAGTATTGATGCTACGGCTAAAAATACAGGCGAGCTACTTACGCTAAGTTACGTTCGTCGAGGCGGAAGCGCATGGAAAGCTGGTTTAACTACCGATGATAAAATTGTTGCTATAAACAAGCATCATGTAGGTAAAGATTTAAAAACTAGCTTAGAAATATATAAAGCAGGCGATAAAGTAACCGTTGACTATCTTCGTCGTGATGCACTTGAAAGCTTAGCATTAGTATTATCAGAAGATTTTGATAAGCCTAAAGCAGTTGCTGCTGATAAAGAAGCAACACCGGAGCAAAAAGCGCTGTTTAAAGCGTGGATTGGTGTGGAACATCCAAATGATGTGACAAAAAAATAAATTCAGTTTTTATAGAGTTTAAATATAGTTAACAATTATTAAAAAAGAGCTTCGGCTCTTTTTTTGTTTTGCATAATGACGTATATAATGTACATGGAAATTTAATATTAAAATTAAATTTAATTATTATTTAGTATTTTTCTATTATTAAATAAAGTTATTTATGGATATAACCTCAAAATGAAATTAGATAACGAGACTTCAAACTTAACCCATCAATTTGTAATTAACGACTATTTGCATCAGTTATTTGATGCGGTAAATGTTATTTCTGTTCAAGGTTATGACAGTGAACGTCGTGTTATTTATTGGAATGAAGGGAGTGAGCGACTTTACGGATATACCAAAGAAGAAGCCATAGGGCAAAAAATAGAAGATCTTATAATTCCAGAATCAATGTGTGAATTTGTAATTGACGCACACAGTGATTGGGTAAAAAAAGATATAGAAATTCCAGCATCTGAAATTACCTTACAAGACAAAGATGGAAACAATGTACCGGTTTTTTCTAGTCATGTTATGTTTACAAATCAATACAATACAAAACAAATGTACTGTATTGATATTGATTTATCGGATGTAAAAAAGGCACAAGCAGATGCGTCATTTAATGAGCATATGCTAAAAACTATTTTTGAGGCAATTCCTGACTTATTTTTCTTGATGGAAAATGATGGAACTATTATTGAGTATCATGCGAGTAACGAGACCGATCTTTACACCAAGCCAAAGCAGTTTATCGGAAAAAAAATGGGTGATGTACTCCCTAACGATGTAGCCAAAAAATTTGAAACCTATATCAGTCTTGTATTAGAAAAAGAGCAAATGATGAGCTTTAAATACGAGCTAGCTTTGCCTCATGGACTCGTTTTTTTTGAAGCAAGAATAAATAAAATAACAAAACATAATCAGTTAATGGTTATTATTCGAGATATTACAGAGCAGCATAAGTCAGATGAACTAATTAGACATCAAGCGTATTACGATAGTTTAACTTCACTTCCAAATCGTTTTTTAGCACTTGATCGTTTGTCGCAATTACTTATTGAAGCACAAAGAAATAATGAGAAAGCGGCAGTACTGTTTTTGGATTTAGATGATTTTAAAAAAATAAATGATTCTTTAGGTCATGAAACTGGAGACAAACTTTTAATTGAATCAGCGCAAAGGCTGCAAGAGACACTGCGAAAAGAAGACACGGTAGGGCGCCTAGGTGGAGATGAATTTATCATATTATTACGAGGTGTAACTGATGATCATGCTGCGTTAAAAATTACTGAAAAATTGCTCAACAATTTTAGAACCCCTTTTAAAATTGAGGGGCGGGAACTCATACTAACAGCGAGTATTGGTGTAGCCATATACCCAGAAAATGGCACTACAGTCGATGATTTATTACGAAATGCTGACACCGCAATGTATCAAGCTAAATCATATGGTCGTAATACTTATTCATTTTTCACTAAAAAAATGAATGTAATTATTCAGCGCCAACTAGTAATAGAAGAGCAAATGCGTGGTGCCCTTGAACGTAATGAATTCGAGCTATACTACCAACCTCAAATTGATGTTAAAAATAAACACATAATTGGCGCAGAAGCGTTATTACGCTGGCATAACCCCGTGTTAGGTAATGTAACTCCCGATGAATTTATACCTATTGCCGAAAATACAGGACTAATTGTACCCATTGGCAAATTTGTGATTAGCCAAGCTTTACACTTTTTAAACACATGGCAAAGCACCTGTAAACGCCAACAAAAATATACAATGGCTGTTAACTTATCTCCTCGTCAATTTAGAGATGTAAGATTACTTAGCTTTATTCAAAACTCACTGAGTGAAGCAAATGTAAATCCCGAAAGTTTAGAACTTGAAATCACAGAGGGAGTATTGATGAGTTGTCACACTAATGTTGTTGATATACTGACTGAGATTACTGCATTAGGCATTAACTTATCAATGGATGACTTTGGTACCGGTTATTCATCATTAAGTTATTTGAGAGAATACCCTTTTAATGTACTAAAAATAGATAGAAGTTTTATTGATGGTATTGTGCTAAACAATGAAGATTGTAATCTCGTAAAGGCAATTATTGCCATGTCGCACAGTTTAGGACTGACAGTTGTAGCCGAAGGGGTAGAAACAAAAGAGCAGCATACTTTATTGAACGAATTGGGCTGTGATTTTATGCAAGGTTTTTACTTTAGCAAACCAATACCAGCAAAACAGTTCCTTGATTTATCGATGAATTTTGATAAAAAATAAGATTAAGTACTCGATTGTAATAAATCATTGCACGGCTATTGACCTTATTATCCCATGTTTGAATCGCCAGAAGACTTAGAGGTTACAAGAGTAAATTAAAGCCAAGCTTTATGGTGATTACACCGGTGGCATGAATACAGTACCAGTTAACTTTTTATCAAATGTAGACACTACCGGTGGTATTCAGGTTCGCCAACACTTAACGGCAAAGCAGAGCTTGTAGGCTTACTGTTTGACGGTGTTCACGAAAGTATTATTGGTGATTGGGATTACAACCCTGAGCTTAACCGCTCAATTCACGTTGATTCGCGCTACATGCTGTGGGTAATGGATAAAGTAGATAATGCACAAAACTTGTTAGACGAAATGACAATCGTAAAATAAGTAATTAGTGAGATAAGAGAAGGGCGCTTACCGTAAAGGAAGCGCCTTTTTTATTGATGTTTGATTCGCTTGTTTATGACTGCAAAGTGCTAGCTGCTGAACTTCAAGGCGTGAATCGATACTCTGTTGGGTGGCGTCTTCGGCTTAACCAACCTACCTTTTGACGTAGGTCGGATAAGTGGCGAAGCCACGCCATCCAACACAGTAAAATACCTTGCCAATTATTATCAATATTTTATGTTGTCGAGTAGCTGGAGTGTGCCAACAGCAGACATTGACATTACTTTTCAAAAACCTCGGAATTGGACAGCTAAGCCACCAGAGCGGTCATTCAGGTTATTTCTGAGCATGACCTAAAAATGTGAGAAACAGAAGGTCTCCAAGTTTTACCTCTATGGCTCTAAAGAAGGTATAACAATAACTTAAAGTTATACGAAAGATATGTATAATAATTTGAATAATAAAAATAAATGGAATTAAATTTAATGAAAGCCGTACATTACTTCTCTTTTTTCGCATGTCTTTACTTTCTTTTTCAAACAAGTGCATTTGCAAAAGCTGACGTAAATATACAGATCAACAAATCAGTGGAAACATTATCGCTTATATACACTACTGGCACTCCTGCACAAAAAATTGCCTTCGTTAATAGCCCAAATGACTCACGTACCAAAAGGTGGAAACCTGTTAATAATGAATTTGAGGTTGTTTATGAAAAACATCAAGAGTTTATTCAACGAATAGATGGTAAAGCCTTTAATCATGTGCAACTTAGCTTAACACCAACTTATAAGCATTTGCCTAAATCTTACGCACCTATAGCACCATTTTCAGACGGAGGTGTTCTAATTCATACGGGCCGTTTATTTGCATGCATCGACCTATGCTCGGATGATGATAATGGTTGGAAAATCAAAATAGAAGTAGAAGGAAATGCCCATTTTATTGCCAATGGAAAAGTTAACTATCAATCCGAAAACTGGCTTGGTTATGATGATGGACAATACGTTTATATAGGGCAACAAAAGCCTATAGATGAGCCAACGTTTTTAGCCATGATTGATCAAGGGTTGCCTGAAAAAATGAAGATGGAACTTAGCCAATCACTACCAAAAACAATGACGTTCTTTGAATCACATTTAGGAGAAAATAGTAGTAGTGTTAAACCGATGCTATTTGCCTCATATTCAAATAAAAAGGGGAAAGATATTCAAGGAGGTGTTCTGCCTAATCAAGTGTTTATCCATTGGGATATGGATAACTTGGACGAAAAATTAAAAGAAAAAAACTTTATTAATAGAACTTTATGGATGTTTGCACATGAAGCTTCACATTTTTATCAAGATAGCGCTTCATTAGTAAGCGATAAATCTGAAAGCTGGATACATGAAGGTAATGCAGAGTGGTTATCCGCTATAGCCTTGCGGGAATTTTATCCCGAAATTATTGAGCTATTCATTAGTAAAAAGTTAAACCAAGCAAAGTCAGATTGTGCCAATGCTTTAACGAAATATTCATTAGAAGATGCAGCTAGGAAGGGTAATTACCGATTGTATTATCAATGTGGGATCATTATTCACTCTCTAATAGATAAAAAAACTCGCGAATTATCAAAAGGAAAACAATCTATTTTTAATGTTTGGAATGATTTTAAAGAACAAGGAAAAAACAAAGGTAAAACGGGGGCAGTAGGTTTTTGGGCTGTGACTGAAAAATATATTTCTAGTGATATGCTACAAGGGCTAAAAAACTTAACTACGGATAAGTTAACAGACCCTGAAAATCACATTAACCAATTAGAATCGTTATAAATGAGCGCTCGTTGCTCATTTATTTGAGTCAATCAAATGGCAACAATGAGCTTGAAACAGCCTACCGCAAAGACAAAGGCTGACGGTCTGCTCTTCGCTCTTATCAGCCCTGAACTTAAATCAAATCACCTCAACATTCTTTAAAATATTTCATGTGCATTTTATAACCAAGAAGTGCTAGCTTAGTGGTAAATTAATTGAAGGAAATAATTATGAAATTAGAGTCATTAGCACTGCACCACGGTTACGAATCTGAGGCTACCACTAAATCTGCAGCGGTGCCTATCTATCACACTTCTTCTTATACATTTGATAACACGCAGCATGGCGCTGATTTATTCGATTTAAAAGTACCTGGAAATATTTACACCCGCATAATGAACCCAACCAATGCCGTACTTGAACAACGTATTGCTGCAATGGAAGGGGGCATTGGTGGGCTGGCTGTTGCCTCTGGGATGGCCGCTATTACGTATGCTATTCAATGTTTGTGTGAAGTCGGTACTAATATTGTAAGCACCAGCCAAGTATATGGTGGCACGTATAACTTATTTGCACATACCTTACCTAGGCAAGGTATTGAAGCACGCATGATTAAAGCCGATGACTTTACCGCGTTCGAGAATGCAATTGACGACAACACCCGCGCTGTTTTTTGTGAATCTATTGGTAATCCGGCAGGTAATATTGTTGATATTGAGCGTTTAGCACGCATTGCACACAGTAAAGGTGTGCCGCTTATAGTTGATAATACTGTGGCTACGCCGTATTTATGCCGCCCATTTGAGCTGGGCGCCGATATAGTGGTTCATTCACTTACTAAGTATATAAACGGGCACGGTACTGCCATTGGCGGCATGATTGTCGACTCAGGAAAATTTGATTGGAAAGCGAATGCTACGCGTTTTGCAATGATGAACGAGCCCGATCCGTCGTATCACAACGTGGTTTATACCGAAGCCTTTGCTGAAGCTGCATTTATTGGACGTTGTAGAGTCGTGCCACTTAGAAATACCGGCGCAGCCCTTGCGCCTAAAAACGCATCTGACATTTTAATCGGCCTTGAAACCTTAGGCTTAAGAATGGATCGCCACTGCGAAAATGCACAACATCTGGCTGAGTATTTAGAAAATCATCCAAAAGTACTTTGGGTTAATTACGCAGGATTAAAATCAAGCCCGTATAACGAAATGAGCCAAAAAATCACCAGTGGTAAAGCATCGGGTATTTTAAGCTTTGGTATTGAAGGTGGGCTAGAGGCAGGTACTCGTTTTATTGATGCGCTAAACATGATTTTACGATTGGTTAATATTGGCGATGCCAAGTCGCTTGCGTGTCATCCTGCATCAACTACACATCGTCAATTAAACGATGATGAATTAGCAAATGCTGGTGTAAGTCGCGATTTAATTCGCTTATCGGTCGGCATTGAAAACATTGCAGACATTATTGCCGATGTAAGCCAAGCGCTCGATAAAGCGTAAATTATTTTTGCTAGAAATAAGCTTAATCTGCTAAAAATAAAATACTTAAGCACGACTTAAAATAACTACTTATCTACCAAATTATCCAATAGTAAAAGTGATAAATACAAAAATGCCGCTCATTTTAAATGAACGGCATTTTTAATTACCTAATAAAATTAGATATTAACCTTCGTTAACTAGAGCTTGAAGTTCTTCAAGGCTTTTAGCAATTTTGATGCCTGGTACGTTAGTACCAACAGTCGCTTCAAAAGAACCTTCGATAGCTGAACGGAAAGATGTAAATGAGATACGGTAAACACCACGTACTAACGCTTTAGTTGGGCTGCTTACTTCACTAACGTGGCGAATTAAAGAGTTATAAGTACTTCCACCTGGGTTAGCTGGTAATTCGCTGCTGTCATCATTGTAAGTTAGAGTTTGTAAAGATTTACCACCTTTACTGATCTTAGCGCTATCAACGATGTCTAATCGATCTAATACAATGTAAGTATCGAAGAACGTATCAGGATTACTTTCATTAAGTTTTGTATATGCA
Organism: Pseudoalteromonas sp. Z9A5; assembly: GCF_011378875.1. Classification (NCBI taxonomy): domain Bacteria; kingdom Pseudomonadati; phylum Pseudomonadota; class Gammaproteobacteria; order Alteromonadales; family Pseudoalteromonadaceae; genus Pseudoalteromonas; species Pseudoalteromonas sp. Z9A5. The sequence continues at coordinate 54,251 of NZ_WTLC01000012.1, read as the reverse complement.
TCACTTACGAAATCAGTGTCACTTGGCGTGCCCGATGCTGGAGAAACCATTGATACACCAATTTCATCAATTGCTGCTGGTACCCATACGAATAAGTAGTATGCATCTTTTTCTTTGTACGTACCTTGTGGAGCAGTACCTTTATCAATGTAACCGAAGTAGCTAGCATAGTTTGCATATGGTAAACGTGCTTCTATTCCAGCAACACTTTCTGAATTAGAGCTTTTTAAAGCCGGACCAGTAGTCATACAAGCTGTTAAAGATGTTGCCATTGCCGCAACTAATACTGCTTTTTTTACGATTGAAAAGTTCATTCTATTCCTTGTTATATTTTGTAATTATATGTTAAATCATCATGATTTTACGGCGGGGATTATATATTAGAATTGTTGGCTATGAAATACTCTCCAACAAATAACTTCTTTTTAATTGCATGCAAGGAAGAGTATAATCTTTAGTGTATGCAAAGTATAAATCAGTTTAAAGCACTAAAGTTAAAAATTAAAAATAGTAACTTAAAATTTTATTTTATTGTTGTTTTTAAAAACCCTTGATTTCAAGTCTTTGTATTTATGGTTTTTATTTTTAGATTTAGATGGTTAATTTGAACATGCCGTTTAAGGTGTTAATCATAATATAATTCAATCTATTATTGCATTATTTTAAATAAAAGAAGTTGTTAAAAGTTTTTATTATGAGCATTTATCGTTGGTTAAATTATCAATATTAAACATTTATTTATTTAGAGCGTTTAAATTAATTATGTAAAGCTAATTTTAAACCTATCATTATTTAAGTTTAAACAGTATTTCATACCTTTTTTATTTCAGCGCGCGGCATTGCGAGTATTTGTTTTTTTTCATCTTCAGATAATATAATCCAATCAAAAATCTCCTCATTTGTGCGCCCACAACCGGTGCAGTAACCGCTGCGCCTTTCGCATATTCCTAGGCAATCAGTTTTAAATTTAGATGGTTTTTTGTTTTGATTAAATTGGCGCATTATTAAAGCCCTAACGGTGGTGCAATTTCAAAGCGAGTAGTGAACCCATTACCTTCTTGATTGGTAGAGAGTGTAATGACAGGGGTTTTAGTATCAAGTACAAAGGTGCTGTAAATTGAATTTGCTGTTTCTTTTTGACTTTCAAACCAACCTACTGTTGTTAAGCATTGGCGTAATTGCTTAGCCAGTTTTTGATGGGACTTTACGGTTTGCGTTTGTGTATTAACAGGTGTTTGGCATTGGTAGCTTGCTTGCTCTGACTTATTTAAAGTAACCGTACAGCTTGCTCCAATAATATGAGTATTAGTACGCCATTGATTAGTAAACTGGTTATTTACTTTATCTGTTTTGATTGAATTAAAACCAGACTCATAACCATTTATTAGGTTATTTATGGTGCTGCATTCATCGGGTGTTACTGTGGTTTTTACAGGCTTTGTCGCTGTAGTTTTTGTAGCTGTCTGATTAGTTTTGCTGGTACAGCCCGCTAAAATAAACGCGAAGACTAAAATAAATGCGACAATAGAAGGAGTAATATAGTTTTTCATAGTTCACAGTAACCGATTAATTTAGCCACGCACTATATCACACGTGATTTACTGTAAAAATAAAAAGGCCCATAAGATATGAGCCTTTTTCAATTTGCTTTAGCAGGTGCTATTTATGGCGACCTTGCAAGCATTTAACTACATCTTCAAGGGCTAAGCCTTGGCGTTGTAGCAATACGGTAAGGTGATAAATTAAATCAGCAGACTCGTTTGTTAGCTCATCGTTATCGTGTTTCATAGCGGCAAGGGCAACTTCTACGCCTTCTTCACCTACTTTTTGACAACTACGGCTTAAGTCTTTTGCAAATAATGACGCTGTGTAGCTTTTTTCAGGATCATCGTTTTTACGCGCTACAATCACATCTTCTAACTGTGCTAAAAAGCTTAAACTTGGTTTTGCTTCATCACCAAAACAGCTTTGTGTGCCTAAGTGGCACGTTGGACCTTCTGGGTTGGCAAGTACTAAAATTGAATCGTAGTCACAATCGGTATGAACAGATACTACGTTTAAGTAGTTTTCTGATGACTCACCTTTAGTCCATAAACGCGATTTTGAACGTGAGTAAAACGTCACTTTATTACTCTCAAGCGTAACATTTAGTGCTTCGCTGTTCATAAAGCCTTGCATTAAAATAACACCAGAGCGGGCATCTTGAATAATAGCAGGGATCATTTCACTTTTAGCGAAATCGACTTGAGCTTGGTTTTGTTGTGTTACTTGCATAATCTTGCTGCCACTTGGTTATCGGTTAAAAATTGTTTTAGTTGGCCAATGTTAATCACATTTTTATGAAAAACGCTGGCGGCTAATGCACCATCTACTTTGCTTTGTTTAAATACATCAACAAAATCTTGCATTGATCCCGCACCGCCAGAGGCGATTAAAGGAATGTTACATAGCTCGCGGATTTTACTTAACTGCTCGTTGTCGTAACCGTTACGAACGCCATCTTGGTTCATACAGTTTAATACAATTTCGCCTGCGCCTAAGTCTTGTACGCGTTTAACCCATTCTTGTGTTTTATAACGCGTACGGCTTGATGCATTAGGATCGCCAGTTAATTGGTAAACTAAATATTCACCAGTCGTTTCATCAAAAAAGCTATCAATACCTACAACAACACATTGCTTACCAAACTCATCGTGTAATTCTTTAATAAGTTCAGGGCGTGCAATAGCAGGGCTGTTAATGCTTATTTTGTCAGCACCGCGCTCTAAAACACGCGCTGCATCAGCCACTGATTTAATACCGCCGGCTACACAAAATGGAATATCGATATTGCGTGCAATGCTCTCTACCCAGTTTACATCAAGTAGGCGTTTTTCAACGCTTGCACTGATTTCGTAAAAAACCAGTTCATCGGCGCCAGCTTCGCTGTAGGCTTTAGCCATTGTCAAAATGTCGCCAACAACTTCATGACCTTTAAACTTAACGCCTTTAACTACTTGACCGTCTTTAACGTCTAAACATGGAATTATGCGTTTTGATAACATGCCAATGCCTCCTCAACGCTAAATGCGCCATCAAGCAGAGACTTGCCTAAAATAACGCCGCCAACACCTAGTTCTTTAAGCTTTTTAATGTCGTCAAGTGAGCTTACGCCCCCTGAGGCTTGCACTTTGATTGTGCTGTTATGGCGAGTTAGATCTTCGTAAAGCTCAAATGATGGACCCGTCATGGTGCCATCCTTACTGATGTCCGTGCATAAAAAGTCGATAACACCTAAGCCCACGTAAAAATCTACCAGCTCAAGTAAACCAAATTCAGATTCACTTAACCAACCGTGTGTAGCAGGTGCCCAGCCCGTGGCTGTTTTATTTACATCAAGAGCAATTACAAAATGCTCTGCGCCAAATTGCTCAATCCAGGCTTTTACTTGTTCGCGTTTTTCTACTGCCATTGAACCAATAACAACTTGGTTTGCACCGGCTTTTAGCCAATCACTTACATCTTGCTCTGAGCGAATACCGCCGCCCACTTGGTAAGGTACGTTAAGTGCTTTGGTTGCAGCTTGAATATGTTTCCACTGTTTTTTACTTGGATCGCGTGCACCTTCTAAATCAACAAGGTGTAGTTTACCTGCGCCGCTGTCGGCGTATTCTTTTAAACGCGCACCAAGTTCGAAAGGGTAAAACTGTGCTGTGTCGTATTTACCCTGGTACAAGCGCACAATTTGATTTTGTAATACGTCTAATGCTGGAATAATCACAAATAATCTCTTTTTTGTTAGTTAATGGGCAGCTTACAACTGCCAATCAACAAAATTTTGTAATAAACGTGCGCCAACTTTAGCGCTGCGCTCTGGGTGAAATTGCATGCCCGCGTAATTGTCTTTAGCAACAATGGCTGAAAAGGTTTGACCGTATTCGCCGCTCACGAGTGTGGCGTCGTTTACGGTGTGCGCAAAGCTGTGAACAAAATACACTTGCTCATCGAGCGTTAGCCCTTTAGTTAATGCATGCTCTTTGTTAACACTTAAGTTATTCCAACCCATATGCGGCGACGTTAAGTTGCCTACATCAAGCGCTTTTACTTGCCCTGGTATTTTACCTAGGCACTGTACGTTACCTTCTTCGGTGCTTTCGCACAGTAACTGCATGCCTAAACAAATCCCCATAAGCGGGCGCTGGTATTCATTTATAGCTTGTTGCCAGCCGTTATCTACTAGGCGTTTCATAGCAACCGATGCGTGACCTACACCTGGCAATATAGCGCGCTCAAAACCCGCTAATTGCTCTGGTGAAGTAATTACTGTTGGCGTTTGCCCTAAGCGTTCAAACGCAAAACGTACTGAATTTATATTGGCACAACCGGTATTAATTATGGCAATCATAAACATCCCTTAGAGCTGGCTGTTTGTTGGGTGGTGTCTTGTACTACTGCCATGCGAAGAGCGCGTGAAAACGCTTTAAATAAACCTTCTACCTGGTGATGACAGTTACCGTCGCTTACCGATAAAATAAGGCTAATGGCGGCGTTATCACTTAAGCTTTTGAAAAAGTGCTCAACCATTTGTACGTCTAAATCACCGGCTTTTTCGCGGCTAAAGTTAGCGTTTAATACAAATGATGCACGACCCGATAAATCAATTTGTGCTTCGGCTTTACACTCATCCATAGGAAGAGCAAAACCATAACGCGCAATTTGCGATTTAGTACCGAGGGCTTGTTTAAGTGCTACACCAAGAGCAATACCAATGTCTTCAACCAGGTGGTGCTCGTCTATGTGTAAATCGCCTTTGGCTTTAATGTTTAAACCAATGTTTGCGTGCGTGCGAATTTGATCAAGCATGTGATCAAAAAAGCCAAGTCCGGTGTCTATGCTGCCATTTTTAGTTTGATCTAAGTTTATTGCCACATCAATTTGGGTTTCTTTGGTATTGCGTGTAACACGACCTTCGCGGTTTGCAGTGGTCAATTTAGTCACTATCGCACTCCAATCGCCGTCGTATAAAATACCTTCACAACATAGGTTTTGAGCAAGGCCAATATCAGTTTCACGGTCGCCAATAACAAAAGAGCGTGCTAAATCTACTTTGCCTGAGCGCATAAGCTCGGTAAGTAAGCCTGTTTTAGGTTTACGGCAGTCGCAGTTTTGCTCGTTAAAGTGAGGGCAAATTAATACTTCGTCAAAGCTAATGCCTTGGCTTTGCATTATGTCCATCATTTTGTCTTGTGCAATATCAAAGTCAGCAGTCGGGAAGCTATCTGTGCCTAAACCATCTTGGTTAGATACCATAACTAAACGGTAACCTGCAGCTTGTAATTGTAATAACGCAGGAATAACACCAGGTAAAAATGCTAGCTTTTCAAGGCTATCTACCTGTTTGTCGGTAATTGGCTCTTCAATGATAGTGCCGTCGCGGTCGATAAATAAATAGGGGTTGCTCATGATACTTCGTTTCCTGCTAAAGATGCTGTGGAAGCTGGCGTTTGTAGGCCATCTAACCAAATTTTTACTTGTTCAAGTTCTTGTTCACTACCAATTGAAATCCGTAGCCAGTCGTCTTCACTGTATAGCGTAAAAGCGCGCATAACCAAACCTTGCTCAAGTGCAATTTTAAAATAGTTTTTATCGGCTAATTTTAAAGTAACAAAGTTACCTTCACCAGTGAGAATTTTTAATGCAGCAGGGGATGCGTTTAGCCAATCCACTAATTTAGCTTTTAAGCTATTTAAAATAGTAACTTGGCGGCGCATTGATGTAATTGCATCGGGTGCAATTGCTTGCGCTGCAATACTTGCTACTACGCCCGATACCGGATACGGCGCAATGACTTTGCGAATTGGCGCAAGAGTTGCTGCTTGTGCAAGGGTAAAGCCTGTTCTAAGGCCTGCCAGCGCAAAGGCTTTAGAAAGCGTACGCAAAACCACTACATTACTAAATTCATTAATAAGCTTAGTCGCGCTTTGCTCTGGGCAAAACTCTATATAGGCTTCATCAACAATAACTAATGCTTTACCTGCAAGTGCTGTTGCAATCGCTTTTACTTTATTAAGTGGCGTTAAGCTACCCGTTGGGTTATTTGGGTTACAAATAAACACCAGTTTTGAGCTGCCTACAGCTTCGATTATTTCGTCAACACTGCCATTTAGTAATAACTCTTGGGTAAGCGCATTAATGCCAACGTTGTGTGTATCGGCCGTTACTTTGTACATACCGTAGGTTGGTAAAAATAGCGCAATACTATCTTTAGCTGGTTCACAGTATGTGCGCACTAAAAGCTCAATGCCTTCATCTGCGCCGCGCGTCATTAATATATTTTCGCTTTCAAGCTCTGTATAAGCGGCGTATCTGTCAATAACCAGTTGCGGTTGCGGATCGGGGTAGCGATTTAAATCCTCAATACTCAGTTCAAGATTTCTAGCATACGGGCTTTCGTTAGCATTTAGCCACGTAGTACCGGTTAGCTTTTCACTTTTTGCAGAGCTGTATGCAGCAAGGGCTGCAATATTTTTAGGTAATAAGCTAGACGCTTGTGCGCTCTCATTGCTCATTTTTAATTGCCTCTAAACGAATTGAAACCGCATTAGCGTGGGCATCAAGGCCTTCTGCATCTGCAAGTGGTAAAATAGCTTTTGAAAGCTGGGTTAAACCACTTTTAGTAATTGTTTGCACTGTGTATGTACGAAAAAAATCAAGCAAGTTTAAGCTAGAATATGTTGCACTGTAACCATATGTTGGTAACACGTGGTTAGTACCCGATGCGTAATCGCCTGCAGATTCTGGCGTGTAGTCACCTACAAATACTGAGCCTGCGTTTATAACTTTATCTAGGTAAGGTGTTGCATCGCCTAGTTGTAAAATTAAGTGCTCTGGGCCGTATTGCGCCGATACATCAAATGCTTGCTCAATTGAATCAACTAAAATAAGCGATGAATTGGCGAGCGCTTGCTCGGCTGTTTCTTTACGGCTCAAATTAGCCAGCTGGCGTGTAAGTGCCTGCTGAGTTTGTTCTATTATACTTTCGCTGTTACATAATAAAATAACTTGCGAGTCTGCACCGTGCTCTGCTTGTGAGAGTAAATCGGCGGCTATAAATTCTGGGTTTGCACGTTCATCTGCAATAACAAGTACTTCAGACGGACCTGCTGGCATATCAATTGCCATACCTGGAATAGTTTGCGCAACGAGCTGTTTAGCCATTGTTACAAAGCTATTACCTGGGCCAAATATTTTGTTCACTTTAGGAACCGATTCGGTGCCATAAGCCATTGCTGCAATTGCGCCTGCGCCACCACTTTCTATCAAAGTAGTAATGCCACATAACTTAGCTGCATATAAAATAGCAGGGTTAATCGCTTTATTACCTTGTACCGGTGTAGCAAGTACAACGGTTTTTGCGCCGCTTAACTGCGCTAATACACCCTGCATAATTACCGACGATGGCAGTGGAGCACTGCCACCGGGTACATAAATACCGACTGCTTCGATGGCTTGATATTTCAGTTCACATACAACGCCTGGTTGGGTCGATAATTTAATATCTTTTGGCAATTGCGCTTCGTGAAAACGTTTAACGTTTGCATAAGCGGTATCAATTGCGTATTTAAGCTCTGCACTTAGTGCTTGCTCTGATGCGTTAATTTCATCAAGCGGAACACATAAGCGAGGGTTAGATCTATTATCAAACTCTTTAGCCATACTAAGTAAGGCTTCATCGCCTTGCTCTTTTACGTTAGCTAAAATAGTTTTGCATATAGCTTCAACCTTGGCACTGGCAGAAACTGCAGGGCGCATTAGCGCCGCTGCTTGTACTTGTGAAGATTCCTCATTCCAACGAAGCATGGCACTTACTCCATCATTTTTTCAATTGGCATAACTAAAATAGAGTTAGCGCCTAGGGCTTTTAACTGCTCCATTGTTTCCCAAAATAATGTTTCGCTGCTTACCATGTGAAGTGCTACGTATTCATCGTTACCAGCAAGGGCAAGTAGAGTAGGCTGACCAGAACCTGGTAAAATTTCACAAATTTCATCAAGTTTGTTTTTTGGTGCGTGTAGCATGATGTATTTGCTTTCTTTAGCTTGTCTAACACCACGTAGGCGCGGCATAAGCTTATTGATTAGTGCTAGTTTGTCAGCATCTTGAAGATCTTTATTTTGAATTAAACAAGCGTTTGATTCTAAAATTGTTTCGCCTTGAATCAAGCCGTTAGCTTCAAGTGTTGCGCCAGTAGATACTAAATCACAAATTGCATCAGATAAACCCGCACGCGGTGCTACTTCAACAGAACCAGTAAGCATTACTGTACTTGCGTTAATACCTTCGCGCTTTAACCACTGAGTTAAAATTTCTGGGTAGGTAGTAGCAATACGTTTGCCTTCAAACCAGCTCTTATCGCGAGCGCCAAGCTCTTGTGGCCATGCTAGTGCAAGACGACAGTAACCAAAGTCTAGTTTTGAAAGTTTGGTTACTTCACTTGGAACACCTTGGCGTTCACGTTCTGCTTGAACTTCTACTAGTACGTTTTCGCCAACTATGCCTAAGTCACATACACCGTCCATTACTAAACCCGGAATATCGTCATCGCGCACACGTAGTACGTCAATTGGCATATTAGTTGAGTGTGCAATTAAGCGTTGTTCACGAAGGTTAAGTTTAACACCTAACTGTTTTAGTAGATCTTGACAATCTTTAGATAGGCGGCCGCCTTTTTGGATGGCGATACGTAGACGATTACTGTTGTTCATTATTCATTTTCCTTTAATTTAAAAACTAAAAACCCCGAGGGGAACCTCAGGGCGAAAATGAATCAATGTTATTTGAATCGCCAGAGGTTCCTTTTAGGAATAACCTCTCAGCGAAAGACCTGACAGGTTATTCCGGTGAATGGTGGTGATGATGTACTGTTGTCAGGTTTAAGCGCATTTTTTATCCTATATAACTGCCCGTTATTTTGTTAACGTGAAGTTGTTATCTGTTTAAATAAATTTCGCATTCATAAAAACATAAACGACCATATTATGGCAAGTTTTTTTTAGCTTAATTAAAGCATATCTTATAACTGTCGATAATATTAAAGTAAGATGAGTGATTTCAACAATATATTTGTTTGTTTATTAGTCAAACCAAGTGATTAGTTAATAAAACAATAAAATAAGGAAGTACACATGGATATCATGATCCCTTATTTAGGAAGAATAACCAGGCTAGAAGTTGAGTCTAAAGGAGCATTCCATATTGCAGGAGTGCAAAGTGGTGCTGCGACTGAAAAGGTTGAGCTAGAGAATAAAAAAAGGCGTGAGTTACAAAAAAAGAAAAAGCTTAATACGTTTGATGATCAAACCCAAAGAGCAAATACAAACTCAGATGATGAAGATGGTCCACATTTAGATACATGGGCTTAGTACATTTTAGAACTTTAAGCTAATGAGAATAAAAGGCCCAAATTGGGCCTTTTAACTACATTTTAGTTTACTTTTGGTTTTTGCCTTTAAAGATATAAAATCCAAATATCGCAATAACAATTAACTGGGCAGTCACTCCTTGCCATGTTGATTTAATACCAAGCCATACTAAATCAATATTAATAGGCAAGGTCGCAATGCCAACAATATCTGCCTCTTGAAGCGCCGTTACGGCTTTGCCCATAAGCACAAACGAAAGTAAGAACAACAGGTACGTCGTAATTGCAAAAAACTTAGCAACAGGTAATTTTATTGAGTATTTTACTAACACCCAAGTAATTACAGCGAGTATTGCTACGCCAATGGCAAAGCCCATAGCAATAGACGAGTACTGCTCAGTGGTGCTTTGTGTAAGCAGTGACTGATAAAACAATACAGTTTCGAATACTTCACGATAAACGGCTATAAACGAGAGCCCAGCTAATCCCCAGAGGGTTCCTGATTCAAGACGTTTATTAATATTGTTTTGAATATAAGCTTGCCACTGTTTTGCACTGGTTTTGCTGTGCATCCAAACACCGACATACAGTAATATTACGGCAGCAAGCATAGCGCCAACACCTTCCATTACTTCTCGGCTTGTACCACTTATTTCTATCAATGTTTGCGCAGCAGCCCACGTTAAGCCACCAGCAATAAGCGCTGCAATCCAACCTACATGAACATATTTTAACGCATCTTGGCGCTTGGTTTTAATAAGTACGGTCATTAATGCAATAACAACTAGTAGTGCTTCTAGTCCTTCGCGAAGTAAAATAACCAAACTTGCTGAAAGCAGGGCACTGTCGGTTAATTTTGTTTCGTTAAGCATGTTGCTTGCTTTTGCTAATTGGGCAAGCGCAGCTGTTACTTTTTCATTTACGATGGCAGTATCTTTTTCTTCTTTAAACGTTTTGCGCAAATCCATTAATTGCACTTCAATGCTTTTACGTAAATTTTCATCGTATGCATTTAAGTTATTTTCAACTAGTTCAAAACCATCTAAGTAAGCACTAATCGATAAGTCACTTGCTTGAGAATAATTACCTTTAGCATGTGCCTGTTGGGCTGCAAGTAATTGCGTACGTGTAACCGATATAGGATCTTTTTTTGCGCTAAACAAATGTTCAGGGTTGCCACGCAGCCATTGCACATATTGCTTTTGAGTATCATTTAGCCCTACGCTGAGTTGTGCAGGATTAAGATTAACAATTTGTGATGCTGTTATGTTTTGCTCAACGTTTTTAGGTTGTTCTACAGACTGAAACGCTAAACTACCTACATAAAATGCTAAAGACCAACGCTGTTGCTCGTTAAATTGAGTAAAAGCGACCATCGGTGTATCTTCAATGCCGTTGCTTACAGCATCAAACAATCCCATTAAAGAACGGTTAGTTGCACGTTCTTCATTTGTAAAATTAGTCGGTTCTGGTGTTAAGTTTTTAGCTAAAGGACCATCGCCTTTACCACTTGGACCATGGCACATTGAGCAGTTAGCCGAAAAGAGGGCTTTAGTTTGCTCAATAGGTAGCAAAGAATTGGGTAAAGAAAGTTGTGGCATGAATTTTAGTAAGGATTCGCGAAGAACAGAGCTAGCAGCACGAACTTCCTCAACGCTGCCTTTGTTAGATATAATACTGTGCAACGTTTGTGCGTGAGTTTTTACAATATCAAATTCATTTGTATTACTTGTAAGTGACGTTGCTTGACTGATAATTACATTAGAAAACTCAGTCATTTCTTGATATTCGTCAGCGTCAAGAACTTTACCATTACCCACTGCGGCAACGTAATCAACACCTACATATTCGGCAAGCTGTGCAATTTGTTTAATTTTCGTTTGCTGTTCAGGTGAAGCCGAAACAGAAAAACTACTCAGTACCATAAAAAATAGCATAAAAGCAGCATACAAATGACGCTTAGTTAAAGAAATGGTATTTAAAAATGCAAAATAGGAATTACTGGACATCGTATAGCCCTAGAGGTGAAAACCAAAAAGTATAATCATTTTCATTTGCATTTCAAGGGAATTGTACTAAGAGAGGAGGAATAGTCGAAAATATAATTTTTTATGTTACTACGATGTTTTTAAACTTAAAAAATTAGTAAATAAAGCCAAGTTTAACCTTATTTACTAATTTTAATTATTTATAAAAGGTAAAGCTATTTTGATTCTTCAGCTGACTTAATACTGCTTTGTATTAATGGTGAAATAGTTAAACCTTGTACAATAATAGAAAATATAACGACAACGTAGGTCACAATAACAATAAGGTTATGCAAGTCAGATCCCGCTATATAAACTTGATCGCGAGGAATAGCCGCCGCCATTGCAAGTGCAAGTCCGCCACGTAAACCACCCCAAGTTAATATTTTAACACTGTGCTTGTCGTAAGTTCTAAAGCGTTTAAAGATAACAAACGGTGCTCCAACACTTATAAAACGCGCGAGTAATACAGCAGGTACCATTAACAACCCTAAGCCAATTTCTCCGATTGTAATAGGCATAGTCACAATTAGCATACCAATTATCAAAAACAATAAAGCATTTAAAAAGCTATCGGTTGCATGCCAAAAATCTTTTACGTAGCGAGTGTCTTCTGGACCGGTGCGTTCAGTTGCTTTAGTTCGCGTAATATTACCCATTAATATACCACTGGTAACCATGGCAAGTGCCCCTGATATTTCCCAGATATTGGCTGCGGCAAAGCCGGCTGAAGGTATAGTGAGTGTTATTAACAGTCGAATGTTTACATCACGGCTGTTAATTATTAAAAAGTGACCAACTAAAGCAATTATTAAACCAAATGCAATACCACCAAGTGCATCAACAAAAAATAGCTCAGCCACATCATAAAAGTTTGCATCGGTACCATAAAAAGCAATCGAAAAAATGGTTGTAAAGATTACTAAACCAATACCATCATTAAACAATGATTCGCCTTCAACTTGTACAGATATACCCTCTGGAGCACGCATTTGCTTAATGATTGCAAGTACAGCAATTGGATCTGTTGGACTAATTAAAGCACCAAACAGTAAACAATAAATGAACGGGACAGGCCAGCCCAATAAAGCAAATAAGTAAAAGCTAAAATAGCCAACAATAAAAGTAGAAACAAGAGTAGAAAACAATACAAGTGCCGTTATTTCCCAGCGTTGTTTTCTCAGTGCTAACAGGTTTATTTCCAGTGCACCTGCATAAAGCAAGAAACCTAACATACCTTTGAGGAGTAATTCGTTAAAGTTAATACTCGAGACTATTTTTGTCATTTCAAGTGCGTTTTGATCGCCTAATAATTTAACTGCAACAATCAACAGCAATGAAATAACAACCGAGCCTGTTGTAATCGCAATTGTTGTTTGCATTTTAAGAATATATTGATTTGCAAATGCAATAAAAATAGCAAGTGCAGAGAGAAAACAAATGAGGTACCAAGCATTCATTGATTAACCTTAACAAATTATAAATGACATATAAAAAATAGGATTTTAAACCGCGCTAATGGTACTCCTGTCATATTAGTGTGTCACAAGTTTTATGGTATTAATTGCCTTTTAATTATGGCTCAAGTGGACATTTAGTTAATGTTTATTTAAGAGTGTTAAAACGAGTGGTTATTACTTTAAAAGTAAGTTATTTACTTCAATTGTATTTTATCTTCATATCGTTTTAGTAAGTGAAACGATGTGACTAATTTTACGTACTTATGTAAAAATGAAATTTTCTAAACAAGCATTGAACAATAACAAATTTGTTAGGTTACAAATAAATTATAACCAGATGGTTTTAATTTATTACACAAGATTTCTAATTGCTTGCCCTCAACGCTTTGCTTACGTAAAATCCCGTTATTATTTCTTGTAAAGTGATTGGTATTATCAAACAGCTGTTTAGTGCAACCGGGCCGTTGGCGTTATCTTTAGATGGATATACACCACGTCAGCCTCAAATAGATATGGCTGTAGCCGTTGCAGATGCATTAAAAAGCAGTTCCCAATTGGTAGTTGAAGCCGGTACAGGTACAGGCAAAACGTTTGCTTATTTAGCACCTGCACTTAAGTCAAAAGGCAGAACCATTATTTCTACAGGTTCAAAAGCCCTACAAGAACAGTTATACCATCGTGATTTACCTCAGTTAGTTAAAGCTTTAAGCGCTTCTAAAAAAACAGCCTTATTGAAAGGACGAGCTAACTACTTATGTACTTACAGACTAAATCAACATGTTGCTCATGTACCGACTGATGATTCTGATGTAATGCACCAACTTGCGATGGTCGCTAAGTTTGCAAGTGAGACGCAAACAGGCGATTTAGCCGATTGTATTGGTATAGAAGATGATGCCAAAGTGCTGCCTTATGTAAATTCAACGGCCGACAATTGTCTAGGTAAAGAATGCCCCGATTTTCAAAGTTGTTATGTACGTAAAGCGCGATTAACAGCGGCTGATGCTGATGTGGTTGTTATTAATCATCATTTATTTTTTGCAGATATGGCAGTAAAAGAAAGTGGTTTTGCTGAACTTATGCCTAAAGCTGACGCTTACATATTCGACGAGGCTCATCAGTTAAGCGAAATTGCCAGTGATTACTTTGGCGAAAGTGTGGGTACTAAAAAGCTGGTGGATTTAATAAATGATTTACGTGCTATTTACAGATCCGAAATTCCAGATATGTTGCAGCTAGGTAAAAGCTTAAATAAATTAGAAACGAGTGTTGCCGATTTACGACTGCAGTTTGGTGTAGATGGAAGTAGAGGGGATTGGCGAGAAAAACTCAGCGATAAATTAATATGTGCTGCGCTACATCGCGTAATTAGCGACTTAGATTTTGTTTACCAAGTATTAAAGCTGTGCTTAGACCGAAGCGATAAAATAGAGCACCCATTTGAGCGTACACTGGCTTTTAAAGGTCAGCTAGAGCGTGTTTTTGACACGGCTCAAACTGGTTTTAGTTATTGGTATGAAACAACACGGCGTTATTTAACTATTAATATAACGCCTTTAAATGTATCGGCTAAATTTGCTCAGATGATGCAAGACACCGGTGCTGGCTTTGTTTTTACATCAGCAACGCTCTCTGTTGACAACAAACTAGAGCACTTTAATGCAAGCCTTGGCTTAAAACCAAAACAAAGCATGATGGTAGATAGCCCGTTTGATTATCCAAATCAGGCGCTACTATGTTTACCTCGCTATTTACCAGAATCGCACGCTGATAACATGCCACATGCGATTGTAAAATTAACACTTGAGCTTATAAAATCAGCGCAAGGACGTTGCTTTGTACTTTTTACTAGTTATCGAATGATGCACTTAGTAGCTGAAGGGCTTACTACACAAATAGACTACCCGGTTTATATGCAGGGGCAGATGTCTAAGCGTATTATTTTAGAAAAATTTACGCGCCACGGTAATGCTGTATTACTTGGCACTGCTTCTTTTTGGGAAGGTGTTGATGTACGCGGTAGCACGCTAAGCTGTGTTATTATTGATAAGTTACCATTTGCGGCACCAGACGATCCATTACTACAAGCCAAAATGCAAGATTGCCAAATGCAGGGAAAAGATCCATTCGCGCATATACAATTACCACAAGCTGTTATTGCACTTAAACAAGGTGTTGGACGTTTAATACGAGATACTAAAGACAAAGGCGTACTTGTAATATGCGATAACCGCCTAGTTACACGCCAATACGGGCAAGTCTTTTTAAAAAGTCTGCCGCCAATGCGCCGAACGCGTAGTTTAGAAGATGCCAATAAATTTTTACAACAAATTAATTAGAGTAATAAAATGATTAAAAGTAACATTCTTGCCCTTGACGCTTCAACTGAAGCATTATCAATTGTTTTGCATTTTCAGGGCCAAACATTTCATCATTTTGAAGAATGTCCGCAGCAGCATAGTCAAAAAATTCTACCGCTTATTGACGAGTTATTAACTAAAGCAAACTGCAAACTAAAGGATTTAGATGTTATAGGATTTGGTCAAGGACCTGGCAGTTTTACTGGTGTACGTATTAGTGTAGCTATAGCGCAGGGCTTAGCATATTCAGCTAATTTACCGCTTGTAGGTGTATCAACCCTAGGAATTATGGCGCAACAAGCATTTGAACAAAACGGTAGTGTGAGCGTTTACCCAAGTATAGATGCACGTATGGGCGAAATATACTTTGCACATTACCAAGCGCAAAATAATTTAATGCTTTTAGTTAATCAAGAGTGCGTAATAAAACCTGACTTACTAAATAATGATTATATAGCAACAACTGAGTCATCTATAGCGGTAGGCACAGGCTTTAAAACATACCCTGATGCACTGAACAGTTTTGATAATGTTACAATTAATAGTGACATTACATTGCCAGACGCTCGTTATATGTTGGCTCAAGTTGAAGCTGCTTTTTTAGCGGGAGACGTTGTAAAAGCGAGCGATGCACAACCTAAGTATGTACGTGATACGGTTACTTGGAAAAAGTTACCAGGTCGTGAGTAGCAACATTATTTGCAAATTGGTTGTTTTTAAATCATAATTTTAAGTAAGATTAAGGTTGGAGACGCGTAATGACGCTGCCTATTGGTTCAGGTTTTTTTACAGGGGATATTCCAGGTAGGGTTAGCTCTACTAAAATTGTTACTAATAAACCACAAAGTTTATTAGAACAACCTGCTGTCCAAAAAACGAATACTGATTATGTAAAAAGCAGTAAAGAGGGCGTAGAGCTTGCCAATCAGCTGTTTAAAACCAGTGCTAAAAGCAATGAATACAGCCAAACAATTTATGACCAACCATCAGCTAAAATTAGTAAAGCAATTTCGACTTACACTGAATTCGCTAATTTAGAGCGCAGAGCAGAAGTTAAAAATTTAATAGGCGTTGATATATACGCTTAAAACTTTAGCGCTTTAATTTAGTAAAATTGTGTAGCTCAATAAAAAGCCCGAACATATGTTCGGGCTTTTGTATTATACAAAACAAAGTCTTAAATTATTGTTCAATAAAGCCAATTAGCTTATCTGCAATATCTGTATTGTTTTGCGAACCAATAAATTGCTCGCTGCCTTTGCCATAAGCAAATACTTGAACGTCTACAGCAGTGTGCCCGCCAGTTGTCCAGCCAGTAAAGCTTGTATCACTAATAATACTTTTAACTGCTAAGTTAAGTGCCTTTTCGCCCATTTTTTTAGCTTGTTCGAGTTTAATTTGATTTTCAGTTGTAAACTCAATATTTGTATTAGCAGTCCAAACCGACTTTAAATTATTAGACTCCATAAGCAGATTAGTTAATTTAGAAGCTGATGCTTTAACCCCTTTAACTACCTCAGTTTCCCATTTATATTGGCCGTGCGCACCAATAGTTAGGCCGCCCGTTGAGTGATCGGCTGTTATAACTAAAATAGTGTCTTTGTTTTTATCAACGTACGCTTTTGCTTTCTCGATTGATTTAGCAAAGTCGTCCATTTCAGCCATCGCACAGGCAATATCGTTGGCGTGCCCACACCAATCAATTTGGCTTCCCTCAATCATTACAAAAAATCCTTCTTTGTTTTGACCGTCTAGTAAATCAAGTGCTTTAGACGTTAATTGAGTCAGGCGAGTTGGGTTTTCATCTAATGCAAAAGGCAAGCCTTTAGATGCGTATAAGCCAATTGCAGGTATTTGTGTAATTTGCCCTAGGTTTTTAATGTCGTCACCATATTGATAACCGGCAGCTTTAAATTCATCAACAATATTACGATCTTCACGAATAAAGTATTTAGTACCACCCCCTAGCATTAAATCGACAGGTAATTTACCGGCAATTTTATTATCAATGTAATCATTTGCTATATCATCGTAGTTATTTCGAGATTCGTTATGGGCTGCAAAGCTTGCTGGAGTTGCGTGGTTAATTTGTGATGTTACAACAAGGGCTGTGGTCATACCGCGTTCTTTAGCTATTTCAAGCATCGTTTTAACTGGTTTTTTATCTGTATCTACCGCTATAGCACCATTATAACTTTTATGGCCGCTACTAAGCGCTGTCGCACCTGCTGCGCTATCAGTTACATATGTATGGTCATCAGGGTAAGTATGCGCCATGCCTTTTAAAATCGTATCGAAAACAGTACCTTCGATCTCTTTAGTCGCAGGGTCATCTTTAAAATAGCGATAAGCAGTGGTGTAAGCCGGACCCATGCCGTCACCAATCATATAAATTACATTTTTAGGAGCTGATTCTGCGTAAGCACCGCAAGTGGTGCATAAAAGTGCCAACAAACTGATCTGTTTTTTCATGGTTGTACCTTATGTGTACCTTAATTTAATAGCCGCATTTATTGTATACCGTAAGTGTTATAAATAAATGAATATATGAGATGAATAACAATTAATAAGCTTACTTTATCTAACAGATCATTTTTATAGTTTATAGTTACTATAACCGTCTGATATACCCAGATTCAGTAAAAAACTTAGCACAAAATAATAATTAATTAGGTTGCTTGATAGATATTAAGACCTAATGTTTATTTAAGGTTTTGAAATAATTAGTTTTATTACATTAATGCACTTAGTATTGCATAATATAAGCTGTTAATTGGCTAGATAAGTGGGTTGAATTTACATGTTAGTGGTCTGACAACTTGTATGCTATAAATAATAATAACTAAAAAGAAGAGGTATGGTGTGCAGCCCTTTAATATTAAAACCAATAATTTAAATATTCATGGTTTAAAGACCGGTTGCGGTGATGAGATTGTTATTGCTTTACATGGCTGGTTAGATAATAGTAGCAGCTTTGTACCTATGTTAGTTAATGCACAACCAGAACAAACTTGGTATTGTGTTGATTTTGCAGGGCATGGTTTTTCGTCTTGGCGAAGTGATGACGCACATTATTATTTTGTTGATTATATAGATGATGTATACCAACTTATAAATGCACTTGGTGTTAAAAAAGTACATTTAGTGGGGCATTCTATGGGGGCTATGGTCGCAGGATTGTTCGCTAGTTGTTTTAATAGTTATGTAAAGTCAGTTACCTTTATAGAAGGAATTGGTTGCATTACCACCCCAAGCGAAAGTGTGTGTGAGCAGTTAAAAAGTGCGGTGTTAAATAGGTCGCGATTAAAAAGTAAAAAGCCGAGAATTTACAAATCTAAAGAACTTATTTATGAAGCGCGATCACTAACAACCGACTTAAATAATGAACTTATTGCGCTTTTAATGGATCGAAATATAAAATCAGTATCAGGCGGATTTAAATTAACAACAGATCCAAAGCTTAAAAATCACTCAGGTTTTAGGTTTGATGAGGCGCAATGTATTGGTGCAATAAAAGATTTATCTGCACCATGTCAGTTAATTTTAGGCAATGAAGGCTATTCATTTGTGAAACAAAATTTGGCAAAGTATGTTAGTTATTACAACAACTTGAATGTTATTCATGTGGATGGGGGACACCATTGCCATATGCAAAGTAGTGAACTATGTTTTGAGCACATAAATGCATTTATGGTGCAAAGTGGTGCATGTTAATTGTATATTAACGCTAAATGTGGGATTATCATCGCATTAGAGTATTTGCTCAATTGTTAAAGTGCCTTACTTAGATTAAGGTTAATAAAAATATAATTATAAACAGGGGCTAAGAGTGGAAAAAATCTGGCTTAAGCGCTACCCAGAGGGTATGCCTGAAACAATCGATCCTGAGCATTACAACTCGTTACTCGAAGTATTTGAAAAAAGTTTTAGTGATTACAAAGATTTACCTGCATTTTCTAATATGGGTAAAACGTTATCTTATGACGAAGTTGATACAGCGACTAAAAAAGTTGCTTCCTACATCCAAAATAACTTAGGTCTTAAAAAAGGCGATAAAGTTGCTGTTATGATGCCTAACCTACTGCAAACACCAGTAACTATCTTAGGTATTTTGCGTGCAGGTTGTGTGGTTGTTAACGTTAACCCACTTTATACTGTTCGTGAGTTAGAACACCAATTAAAAGACTCTGATACAACAGCTATTTTTATACTTGCAAACTTTGCTGACACGCTCGAAAAGTCACTTGCACACACTGATGTTAAACACATTGTAGTGACGCAAGTAGGCGATATGGTGGGTGGTATTAAAAAGCACATAGTAAACTTTGTTGTTAAGTACATTAAAAAAATGGTACCTAAGTTTAGTTTACCAAACCCAATTAAGTTTTCGGATTTATTAGATGCAGACGAAAATGCATATAAACGTCCAGAAATGGGTTTAAATGATTTAGCATTTTTACAATATACCGGTGGAACTACGGGTGTATCTAAAGGTGCGATGTTAAGCCATGGAAATATGGTAGGTAACTTAGAGCAAGTATCAGGTTGTTTAGATAATGTATTGGTTCGTGGTAAGGAAGTGGTTGTTACCGCTTTACCGCTTTACCATATTTTTGCACTAACGGCTAACTGCTTAACCTTTATGAAATATGGTGGTTTAAACTTATTAATTACCAATCCTCGTGATATGCCAGGGTTTGTAAAAGAGTTAGGGCAAACTAAATTTACAGCTATTACTGGCGTAAATACTTTATTTAATGGCTTATTAAACACACCTGGTTTTGCAGATCTTGACTTTAGTCATCTCAAAATGTCACTTGGTGGTGGTATGGCTGTCCAACGTCCTGTTGCTGAAAAATGGCACAAAGTGACTGGCTCAAAATTAATGGAAGGCTATGGTTTAACCGAATGTTCTCCTTTAGTTACTATAAGCCCTTATGACTTAGAATCTTATAATGGCTCGATTGGTTTACCAGCACCTAATACAGACATTAAGCTAATACTAGATAATGGTGAAGAAGCTGCAAAAGGCGAACCTGGCGAGCTATGCGTTAAAGGCCCACAGGTTATGGTGGGTTATTATAAACGACCAGACGCTACCGCTGAATGTTTAAAAGACGGCTGGTTCGCAACTGGTGATATAGCGACTTATGATGATGAAGGTTTCTTTTTTATAGTAGACCGTAAAAAAGATATGATTATCGTATCGGGCTTTAATGTATTTCCAAACGAAATAGAAGAAGTGGTTGCAATGCACGAAGGCGTGCTAGAAGTAGCTGCTATTGGTGTACCTCACGATGCAAGTGGCGAACAAGTTAAAGTTTTTGTTGTGAAAAAAGACCAATCCTTAACTGAAAAAGATATAATAAAACACTGTCGTGATAATTTAACTAATTACAAGGTTCCAAAACTCGTTGAGTTTAGGGATGAGTTGCCTAAAACTAATGTAGGTAAAATACTCAGAAGAGCCTTGAAAGATTAGCAACCTATAAAAAAGCCGGCAATAGCCGGCTTTTTTATTGTAGGAGACTAAGTGCAATACCAATTGATTCAAACCCAAAACCAACTCAATACCTTTGTTGAGCAGATTCAAAACAAACCTATTTTAGCTATTGATACCGAATTTATGCGCCGTCGCACTTTGTATCCTGAAGTTGCACTTATTCAGGTTTTTGATGGAGAACATTTAGCGCTTATCGATCCACTTGCCGAACTGTCATTATTTGATTTTTGGCAAATTTTAAAAGATCCCGCTGTTTTAAAAGTTCTACATTCGCCATCAGAAGACATCGAAGTATTTCAAAAGTACGCAGGATTTGTACCAGCCCCATTATTTGACACACAGTTTGCATTACAATTACTTGGTGAAGGCAACTGTATGGGCTTTGCCCTTATGGTAAAAGAGCTATTAGGTATTGAAATAGATAAAAGTGAATCTCGTACCAATTGGCTGCAACGCCCGTTAACAACAAAACAACTTGATTATGCAGCTGCTGATACATTTCATTTATTGCCCTGTTTTGAATTAATTATAGAGCGTATTAAAGCCGCTGATTTATTTGATATTGTAATAAATGAAAGTGAGTTAATTGCTAATAAACGTGCTTTTCAAACACCGGATGATCTTTTATACAAAGACATAAAAAATGCTTGGCAACTTAAACCACATGAATTAGCCGTTTTAAAAGAGCTTGCTGCATGGCGTCGAAGTAAAGCAATACGTAAAAATTTAGCGCTTAACTTTGTTCTTAAAGAACATAACATGACTGAGATTGCTAAACGTGGTCCGTCTAGTTTAAATGCACTTAGACAAATACCAGGCGTTGAAGCAATTGAAGTTAATCGCTCTGGTGTAGAAATTCTTAAGTGTATTGAGGTCGCTAAACTGATACCAGATGAGCAGCACCCAGAGACTCTAAAGCGTTTAATTGATTTTCCTACTTATAAAAAAGTAGCAAAAGATGTAAAACAAAAAATCACTAAAGTAGCAAAAGAGCATAATATTCCTGAAGATGTTATGGCATCTAAAAAGCAAGTTAATCAATTGATTAGCTGGAATTGGAAACTAACTTCAGAACAAAAACTAAAGCATATCAAGCCCGATTTATTAAGCTCTTGGCGTTATGACTACGTTAAAGCAGCGCTAAAAGAATGGGATACTTAGTACTCTAATTCTATCGAATAAATAAAGCAGTATTAATTTTTTAATACCAACAACTTACTTTGGGTTAATGCTGCTTACATCTATTATAGGTTTCAATTGTACTTATAATTTAATATTTAGCTGATTGCTTTAGACACATATTAATAGCGTGCTAAAAAGCGAGTTTAGTTGACATGTTTTTAATTTAAATATGACGTTTGTAAGTCGCTATAAACTTTTTTTAGTTTAAGGATTAAACACAGAGATAAGTTTTATATACAGGTAGTTTGTAAACCAAAATGTATCGGCAGGTTATATTGCTTTATGTAGTTAAAGTATAAGTAAAAAGTATATGCAAGCTACTGAAAGGTTTAAACAAACAGCTAAATATTTCATACTGTAATAGAGCATGACAATTTTTAATTGTTCAGTAAATAGTGTTTAAAGAAGAGGGCGCCATTAATTAGTAGCGCCCATTCTTTAATTACTTTCTTTCTTCATCAGGTAATGTAACGTTTAGCTCAAGCACGGCTAAATCATCTTCGTTTTGATCAAACTGTACCTGTACTGCATCGCTGCTTACGTTCACGTATTTGCGGATCACATCTAAAATATCTTGTTTTAATTGTGGTAAGTAATCCGGAGTTCCTCGTTGGGAACGCTCGTGCGCGACAATGATCTGCAATCGCTCTTTTGCTAATGACGCACTATTTTTCTTTTCTGAGCGGAAGTAGTCAAGTAAAGACACGTTAACCTCCAAAAATCCGTTTAAATAAGCCTTTTTTCTCTACATCTAAGAAGCGAAAATCGACGGTTTCACCGAGTAAGCGATTAATTGCATCAGCATACGCCTGACCAGCATCAGACTCACTGTCTAATATAACCGGTTGACCCGAGTTTGATGCGCTCAATACTGCTTGCGATTCAGGAATAACACCTAATAATGGAATTGCTAAAATGTCTTGTACGTCTTCAACAGATAGCATTTCGCCTTTAGCAACACGTTCTGGATTATAGCGTGTTAATAATAAATGCTCTTTAATATTTTCTAAACCTTCTTCAGCACGTTTTGATTTGCTGTGTAAAATACCTAAAATACGGTCAGAATCTCGTACTGACGAAACTTCAGGGTTTGTCGTTACAATTGCTTCATCTGCAAAGTACATTGCCATCATTGCGCCAGCTTCTATACCCGCTGGTGAATCACAAACGATATAATCAAAGTCTTCTTTTAGTTCGTTAAGTACGCGCTCAACACCTTCGCGAGTTAGTGCGTCTTTATCACGTGTTTGCGAAGCGGGTAATAAAAATAATTTATCTACACGCTTATCTTTAATAAGTGCTTGGTTAAGTTTTGCTTCACCGTTAATTACGTTTACAAAGTCATATACTACACGGCGTTCACAACCCATGATTAAATCGAGGTTACGTAAACCAATATCAAAGTCGATAATAACTGTTTTATAGCCTTTTAAAGCTAAGCCAGTGCCAATAGCAGCACTTGATGTTGTTTTACCAACACCGCCTTTACCCGAGGTAACGACAATTACTTTTGCCATGAGATTTATCCTTTAACCAAAGCTGAAATTTCTAATGATTCATTTTTTTGTTGTATTTGCACAGCATTACCCCAGTGTTCGCCTTGTAGCGAATCGCTGATCCAGTAATTGCCATTTATAGAAACAAGCTCTGCTTCTAAGCGGTGACAAAATATGTGTGCGTCTTTTAACCCTTTCGCGCCAGCAATAGCTCGTCCGCGAAGGGTTCCATATATATGTACATTGCCATCGGCAATTACTTCTGCACCGTGGCTTACAGCACCTAGTACAATTAAGTCTCGATCTTTTGCATATACTTGCTGTCCTGAACGTACCGTACCGTTAATAATTTGCGCTGGCAAAATAACGTTTTTTTCTACGATAGAAGTATTAGGCTCTTGTTTAACAGGTTCAGACTTAACGTCTTGTGAATAATTTAAAACAGATAGACCAGCAGCCTTTGCTTGTACATTTTGCTCATCAGAACCATTACAAATACCAACAGCATTAAAACTCATGCGTTCTATTAATGATTTTAAATGTACAAAATCGAGAGAACTATTTTTTATCTCAATTAAATTAACAACAATAGGAGCACCTTCAAAGAATTTAGGTGCTTGGGCTATTTTTACATACAACTGCTCTGCTAAAAGGTTTATATCAGTACTATAAAGATGCAAAACTGATAACGTAAAAAGATTTCCTTTTAGCTCAAAAATTTGGTCTGACATACACGCTCAATTGGATTGTCTGATCAGAAATTAAATTTAGATAAACGTAGGCTGAATAGGCCCTTTATTCAAATTTCTAATCTAATTTTTCTAACTTATTATTACTCTCATGTTATAGTGCGAAGCATTGTTAAGCAAGAATTTATAGGGTCATAATGCTGACTGCAGTGTATAAAAGTAAGAAAAAAGCGGATACGTTCTTATTTGTCGAAAAAAGAGATGATTTTGACAAAGTTCCGGAACCTTTAATGACTATGTTTGGTCAACCTCATTATGTGATGATCATAAACTTAGCAAAGCGTGAGCATTTAGGTGGTTCTGATTTAGAGTCTGTAAAAGCGTCATTGATTGAGAAAGGCTATTATTTACAGCTTCCACCACCAGAGCCTAATTTGTTAAGTCAGTTACGAAAAGAAAATGGAGTGGATAGTGATTAAAAAACTTATCGTTTTATTATGTGGTGTATGTTTAAGCTCATCTGTGATGGCAAAAACCCAAGCAGAATTTCAAGAGTATTTAACTAGTTTAAAGCAAGAGGCAATCGCTAAGGGCTACGAAGAAAAACTTATTGATGATGCTTTTGCAACGGCCACTTACAAAGAAAAAATTGTATCAGCTGATAAAAATCAGCCCGAGGTAAAAGAAACTCTTGAAACTTATTTACCAAAACGAGTACCTCAATGGAAAATTGATCGTGCACGTAAATTATACGGAGAAAACAAAGAAGTACTTGAGCAAGTAGCAAAAGAGTTTGGTGTGCAAGCACGCTTTATCGTTGCGCTTTGGGGCCTTGAAAGTAACTTTGGCGCTATTCAGGGTGGTCATAACGTTATTTCATCGCTTGTAACACTTGCTTTTGACGGGCGAAGAGAAGCACTTTATAAACGCCAACTTTGGGCGGCACTCGACATTTTAAAATCGGGTCATATTACTTTAGACAAATTTAAAGGGTCGTGGGCTGGTGCCATGGGGCAAACGCAATTTATGCCGACCTCATTTAATGCATACGCAGTTGATTACAATAACGATGGTCGCAAAGATATTTGGACGACAAAAGAGGATGCTTTTGCTTCAATTGCTAATTATTTAAAGCAAGAGGGTTGGAATGACTCCCTTACTTGGGGTCGCCAAGTTCAATTACCTGAAAATTTTGATAGTAAATATGTATTAGTTCGTGGAACAAAAACACGCAAGCAGTGGTTAGAATATTGGAATGATTCAGAGCGTTCGCTAGCTGATTGGCAAGCATTAGGTGTACGCAAAGCTGACGGCTCTGATTTACCTAATGTCGATGTACGTGCAGCACTTGTTATGCCAGATGATATAAATGGTCGTATGTATTTAGCGTACGATAATTATAAAGTATTTATGCATTGGAATCGTTCATACTACTTTGCTACAAGTGTTGGTTACTTGTCAGATAGAATTGGTTACCCAAAAATCTAATTCTTGAAATATACATATAAATAAAGCCGCAATTGCGGCTTTATTCTTTTTTAAATATCTTATCTTTTAAATCAATAACTTTACCAATACCAGAACCAAGCTTCATAAGTTTATTAAGCTGCTCAGGCGTTAAGCGCTGTAGTTCAGACGACCACTTTGTTACGGTTTCAAGCAGGTTATGAATTTCCCCCATCTGTTTTTGTGCGTAAAGCTCATCTTCATTACTGGCTTCGTCTAATAAGTTATCACGTAGCAGTGTTAGCGTTGGTTCAATTTCACGCTTTTTTCGCTCTTCAAATACGCGATTTGCCATATCCCAAATATCACCAGCAGGAGCATAGTATTCTTTACGATCTCCTGGAATATGCTGCACTCTAATTAATTGCCACGATTGCAATTCTTTAATACCCATACTTACATTACCGCGAGAAATACTTAACGCATCGGCAATTTCGTTTGCGGTCATAGGATTTTTAGTAATAATCAGCAAGCCACACATTTGCCCGATTGTACGATTGAATCCCCAGCGACTGCCCATCTCACCACAATGCATTACAAAGGCAAAATTCTTTTCGGATAAACTCATAGCTTATTAACTTTCAATAAATTCAGAAACTAATGCTAGCACGCTCATTTTGTATAGCAAGTTCTTAGCTCTTATATAAATAATTTTTAACGACTAAAGTCTGATTTAGATTAATATTTATACATCTATATTGGGTTATGTTGTACAGATGATAGTTAACCTGAACTCTGGATAATAAATCTATCTCAAGCAGTTATTTTCAGCGCTAACTGCGTTGAATTTACTTGCAATAGGCCCGCTATTGACGCGTAAATTCGCCTTGTTTTCACTGAACATCTCTGGCTAGAGATAAACAAATTTAAATATCATCATG
This sequence comes from Pseudoalteromonas sp. Z9A5, assembly GCF_011378875.1. NCBI lineage: Bacteria > Pseudomonadati > Pseudomonadota > Gammaproteobacteria > Alteromonadales > Pseudoalteromonadaceae > Pseudoalteromonas > Pseudoalteromonas sp. Z9A5. The sequence goes on along the minus strand of NZ_WTLC01000012.1, from coordinate 27,747 downwards.
GCTAAATATGTTAGTAAATCTCTTAACCAGAGTTCAGGTTCGTTAAATAAATCCTTATTTTTAATTTTTTCACATACGATGGAATGACTATGAAAGCTGCAATTAATAATGAATATAAAGGTAAATTACAAATAATAGATCTGCCAATCCCTGAGGTTGGAACAAACGACGTTTTAGTAAAAATAGCGGCTTGTGGTGTTTGCCACACCGACTTACATGCTTGTCATGGCGATTGGCCAGTAAAACCCAAAATGCCCTTAGTACCAGGTCACGAAGGTGTTGGCGTTATTGAAAAAGTGGGTACTAATATAAAGCATTTAGACGTTGGCGACAGGGTCGGGATCCCTTGGCTTTACAGCGCATGTGGCCACTGTGAGTTTTGTTTAGATGGGAAAGAAACATTGTGTTTATCCCAACATAATACCGGCTATTCTATTGATGGTAGTTATGCTGAGTATTGTTTGGCACACGGTGATTACGTTGTAAAAATACCAGAGGGGCTTGGGTTTTTAGAAGCTGCTCCTTTATTTTGTGCAGGTGTTACAACTTACAAAGCGTTAAAAGTCTCCGGTGCTAAGCCAGGGCAGTGGGTTGCTATTGTTGGTGTGGGTGGTCTTGGCCACTTAGCCGTACAATACGCTAAAGCAATGGGCTTTAATGTAGTTGCTGTTGATACAGGTAAAGAAAAGCTCGCCCTTGCTAAAGAACTCGGAGCAGATATAACACTCGATTTTAAAGATGTTGTTCCTAGCGAAGCTATTTTTGAACAAGTAGGTGGCGCGCATGGCGTTGTGTGTACCGCGGTATCTAAAGCTGGGTTTGAACAAGCTTATAAAAGTGTACGCCGTGGCGGTAAATGTGTATTAGTGGGCTTACCTCCAGAGGATATGCCGCTTCCTATTTTTGATACTGTTCTTAATGGCATTTCGGTAGTGGGCTCTATTGTTGGTACACGTAAAGATTTACAAGAATGTTTAGAGTTTGCAGCGCAAGGTAAAGTAAAAGCAATTATTGAAGAAAAGCGCTTAGAGGACATTAACGAAATTTTTGATGATATGCTCAAAGGTGAAATTAACGGTCGCATAGTTGTTACTATCTGATCAAAATTAAGCGTTTATAAAACACAAAAAAGCACGGTTTCTAAATTAGAAAACCGTGCTTTTTAAGTATTTAACTAGTTAAAGTGTGTAACTAAAACTTAGTTTTGCATTACGCTCTTCGCCTGGCATACCACCTAAAAACATAGCTTTTGAGTAATACTTTTTATTAAACAAGTTATTTAAGTTTAACTGCATATGCCATTTATCAGTTGTATACGATACAGCTGTATCGTATATCGTGTAACTTGGTACATATCCATCTGGAATCGAGAACGAACTCGAATTAGTACTTCTGTTATCTACAAATGTAATACCACCACTAATATTCACAGCTTCAGGTAAGTTAAACATATCTGCGTAGTAAGTTACCCATGTGCTTGCTGTTACGTAAGGGACACCTTTTTGGCGTGTATCATAACTGCTGCTATTAGGATTACTTTTGTCGCGTGCATCTTGATAGATACCGTTTACGTTTAGTTTCCATTTATCATTTAAGTAAGCGTTTAAATCAAGTTCAATACCTGTTGTTTCTTCTTTACCATCATAATAGCTTTCAGGTACATCTGAGCTTGATGTTAAAGCGTCATAAAGCGGGTTTGCGTATTCTAAATTAGTACGAGAGCTTTCAAATATAACAACAGAAGCCAGTAGTTGATCATCAAACGCTTTAAACCTAAAACCTAAATCGTTACTTATTGATTCAGAATCTTCTCTGTCTGCTTCATTACCCGCAACAGATCCCAATACACTATACGCTGTACGACCTTTTGAGTGATTTACAAATACAGATAAATCTTCAGATGGCTGATACGTTGCACCAAGATTATACGTTAAGCCAGAATCTGATGTACTTGCTTCAGGTGTTGGCTCTGCACTGCTTGAGCTATAGCGCTCATCTACACCAAAGTGCTCGTAAGTTTGCTCAATTCGGTTATATGCTACACCAATACGCGTTGTAAGCTCTTCAGTTAGATAACCAACATGTTGAATGCCTAAACCCCATGCTTGTACTTTTTTATTGTAGTCGCTTGTTTTAAGCGGATCGTAATCTTCAAAGTTACCTGTTGGCCAATTTGGTTCTCTTATATCGTAAATATACGGAAGTGAACCTTGGTACGTTACATCACCAACATCGTTTGTGAGTACGTAATCTTGATCCCATATTGAGTACTGTTTAAAACGAATATCTCTATCTTCGTAGTTTGCGTTAACAAGTAATTCGTTATCTACGTCGCCTAACGTAAAGTCATAACGTAAATCTAAAAAGTACTGCCACGATTTTTCATCTGCTTCTACTTGGCGGTATTCTTGGCGGCGTGCTGCATACGGGTAAAGTACACCGTCTTCAACTAAAGGAGCACGAGGATCGTTATTTATAATTCCATCACGAGTAGAGTAAACGTAGTTATAAGCACCTGTTTGGCGAGCAAAGCTTGATGTGTAGTTACGGTACTGTAGCTGCTGATTTAAAAACAAATCGTCAGTGATGTAATAGTTATGCGTTAATTTAAAACGCAACTCTTCACCTTCGTTAGCATCAGCCATTGGTGAAATAATACCATTTGTGCCAAAGCTATAAGGTGTTAAGCCATCTGTTGAAGATAATGAATTAGCAAGTTGGTCGCGTTGTGCATTACTTAACTGTACGCCGCTTCCTGTTGGATCGTTTACTAAATCGGCACCTGTTACTTCACCCGCGCTTAAACCGTTTGCAGTTTCGGCATTGTAAATACGAATAGGGTGACCAATAGAATCAACAGCTATTTCATCTTTTATATATGCTGCAGAAAGCATGATGTTTTGTCTGTCGTTAAGCACGTATTTAAGTGAGGTATAAATCTCGTCTCGATCTTCTTTTAAGTCTCGAAAACCGTCACTTGACGCTGTTTTAGCCATTACACGATAAGCTAAATCATCTGTTATGGCGTTGGTGCTATCAAACGATAATGAATAGCTATCCCACTGACCAAGCTCAACTGCCACTTTATGCTTTTCTTCAAACTCTGGTTTTTTTTCTATTAAGTTTATTACACCACCAGCACTACCAATCCCGTATAAACCGGTAGCAGGACCTTTTAATACTTCAACCGACTCAACATTAGTTAAAGAACGGGTAGGGTTAAATGTATTGCCTAAACCAGCACCACCGTACATACCATCGTATGTGTAGTTAGCATCTAAACCACGAATTACTAAATTATCACCAATACCGTAGTTATTACCAGCTTGAGTTAAGCCACTCACGTTTCTTACTAAATCTTGTAAGCTATCAACACCTTGAGATTCAATTAGTTCACGGTCTATTATTACAACCGGTGCAGGTGTTTCCATAAGAGACATGTTTGATTTAGTTGCTAATCCTGAGCTCATCACAACACGGTTTTGTTTTTCGTATACGCTAATGCGCTCTATGTCATCTTCTACAGTTGTTGCTGCAATAGCTGCATGTGCATTTAAGCAAGCTAAGGTAATTAATGAGTATTTAAATTTTTTCATGAGGTGATACGTATTCGCATTTAATAACTTTACGCGAATGATAATGGTTATTGTTTTTAAAGTGAATGGAAAAGTTCAATTATTTTAATAAATTAGAACTGTTTGATTGGTATTTAAGCGATTCGCGAGATTTTATAACATCTAACCAAGTTATTTAACATTTAATTAAAGTAAAATGCAGAGAAAGGGAAAGCAAAATGTTAATTTAGAAATAATAAAGACCGAGCTTTAAAGTACTCAGTCTTTATTTTGTATTTAATGTTGTGCAGTCATTATTAGTTAGCTTTGTAAACAACACCTGCTTTCATAACAAAAGGCACTTGTTCTAAAAGTGAAATGTTTTTTAAGGGATTGCCTTTTACTGCAATTATATCTGCAGCGAAACCCGTTTTAATTTGTCCTAGCTGCTCACCCATTTTTAATAATTTAGCGCTATTAATTGTAGATGCTTGGATTGCTTGTAGCTCACTCATTCCAAATTTCACCATGCGTGAAAACTGTTTTGCATTATCGCCATGTGGGTAGATTGCAGCATCGGTACCAAAAACCATTTTAACGCCAGCTTTAACAGCACGGCTAAAACTATCACGCTGCTTTTTAGATACTTGGCGTTCTTTATTTAGGTTTTCTTCATCTACGCCGTTTTGCTCGCCATAAGTTAAAGTGTATTCGGTGTTATAAATATCCATAGAAAGCCAAGTTCCATGCTCTTTGGCAAGCGCTATCGCTTCGTCATCTAAAAAGCTCGCGTGCTCTACGCTGTTTACACCGGCTTTAATCGCTGTTTTTATACCGCTTGTACCATGTGCGTGAGCAGCTACAGGTAAATCTCTCATATGGGCTTCATCAACAATGGCTTTCATTTCTTCAAAAGAATATTGTTGTGCGCCTACTTTAGTGCCTTTTGAAAACACACCACCCGTAGCACAAAATTTAATAGCGTTTGCACCATACTTAATGTTTTCGCGTACTTTTATTCGCGCAGCCCACGGACCATCAGCTACACCGCTGGAAGTATATTTAAGTTCAGGTGGTAATCTATTGTTATCGCAATGTCCGCCTGTAATACCTAAAGATGGACCCGCAGCCCAAATGCGAGGACCCACAATGTCACCTGCATTTATACCATCACGTACTGCAATCACACTATAACCTTCAGCACCCACATTGCGTACTGTTGTAAATCCGGCTTCCAAGGTTTTTTTAGCAAAATGAGCCGCTTTAATTGCCATTCTAGGTACCGATTGTCCTAAGCGTTCACTGCGCGGCACCGTTGGATCACTTGTTAAATGTACGTGCATATCCATTAAACCAGGCATTAATGTTAACTGTGGTAAGTCAATTAATTCATCTTCTTTGGTGAGTGTCGGTTTTTTATTTTGTTCAATAGAAGTGATTATGCCGTTATCTATAGTAATTAATGGTGACTGGATCAACTTTCCATTTTCTACATCAAGCATTGCTTTGGCAGAAATATACGTTAATGCCTGCGCATTTAAACTGTTTAAGCACAACAATGCGATAGAAGCTGAGAGCAATTGTTTTTTCATTTTGTTTTTCTTATAGAAGTAGTTAAGACTTAATTAACTCTATCAAGCTAAAAATAAAGTGCAAATAAATAGCGATGAACGTAATTTCTTTCTTTAATGGGCGCTAATGCTCATAATAAGGGCGTAAATTTTAAAAGGATTACCATGAAATTAATTAAATTAGCCGTTGTTACCAGCGGTGTTATGTTTGCTTTAAGTGGTTGCGTTAATACAGACTCTAAAACTAATACACATTCGCAATCAAACATAGATAGTACTTCAGCAAATGTTGTATCAGAACTTTCCGCTGAGCAGCAGCTCGATGTACTAGTATCACAATATTACGATGAATCTCTTACCTTTAGCCCAATCAGTGCAACTTACAATGGTCGAAGCGAGTTTAACAGTCAATTCACGCCTGAAATTTCACAAGCTAACCGTGCAAAAAAAGCTGCTTTTTATAAAAAATATCAACAACGTTTATCATTTATTGATAAAGCGCAGTTAGTAGGGCAGGCTCTTTTAAGTTATGAAATATTAGACCGCGATTTAGCTTTAAAGCTCGAAGGGATGCAATTTCCTAGTTATTTGTTACCCATAAATCAAATGTCGGGTGCGCATAATACATTTGCAGGTTTTGGTACGGGGCAAAGTGCGCAACCGTTTAAATCAGTTGACGACTACAGTAATTTTTTAAAGCGAAGTGAAGGCTTTATTAAATGGCTAGCCAGCGTACAAAATTCGATGGCTGAAGGTATTAAATTAGGTGTGGTTTTACCTAAACCATTAGCACAAAAGCTTGCACCACAGTTTAAAGCACATGTTGTAACCAAAGCTGAAGATTCATTATTTTGGGGACCGATAAAAAACCTTCCTGATTCATTTACTGCTCAACAAAAACAAACAATTACAGCGCAATACCGTGAATTAATTATGCAGCATTTAGTACCTGCTTATAATAGTATGAGCGAGTTTTTAGTTAAGCAATATATACCTAATAGCCGAGAAACAGTCGGGTACAGCGACTTACCAAACGGTAAAGCATGGTACGAATACCAAATTAAAAAAAATACCACTCTTAGCTTATCGGCTGACGAAATTCACGACATTGGTTTAAGTGAAGTATCGCGTATTTTAAGCGAAATGAAAAAAGTAAAAGAAACGGTTGGCTTTAAAGGTGAGTTACCTGAATTTTTTGACCACTTACGTGATTCAGACGAGTTTTATTACGACACTCCAGAAGAGTTAATTGCGGCATATGAAAACGTTAAGAAAAAAATTGATGCTCGCGTGCCTTTATTGTTTGATGTAGCACCAAAAGCGCCATACATAGTAAAACCTGTTGAAGCTTATCGTGCACAATCTGCTGCTGGGGCTTCTTATGCATCTCCGGCACCTGATGGTTCGCGCCCTGGTATTTTTTATATCAATACTTATAACTTGAAAGCGCAACCTAAGTTTTTACTCGAAACCTTATCGATACACGAAGCAGCTCCTGGTCATCACTTTCAAATTGCATTACAGCAAGAAATTGATGGCTTACCTGATTTTCGCAAATTTGGTGGTTACACCGTATTTGCTGAAGGCTGGGCACTGTATGCAGAAAGCTTAGGTAAAGAATTGGGCTTATTTACCGACCCATACATGTGGTACGGGCGTTTATCAGACGAGCAATTACGTGCAATGCGTTTGGTACTTGATACCGGTTTTCATGCCAAAGGGTGGACGCGTCAACAAGGTATAGACTATATGCTTGCAAATTCGTCTATGGCCAAAAGTGATGTAATTGCTGAAGTAGAGCGTTATATAGCATGGCCTGGTCAAGCGCTGTCTTATAAGTTAGGGCAATTTAAAATTCAAGAGTTGCGTGATTATTCTAAAAAAGAATTGGGTAATAAATTTGATATTAAAGCGTTTCATACGCAAATATTAATTGATGGCGCATTACCAATGCCAATCCTAGAGGAAAAAATTAAGCGTTGGGTTAAATCTCAAAGCTAATTTGTAGCGTAAAGTCAGTACTTTTAAAGGGTATTGGCTTTGCGCCATTTGCAGCAATACGGTAGAATGCGCGCTCTTTAGGGGGCACGAGTAAATTATGTTTGATCAACAATTAGCAAATACACAATTTTGGCTTAAGAAAAGCTTAAGCGACATGAGTCAAAACGAATGGGAAGCTATTTGTGATGGATGCGGAAAATGTTGTTTAAATACGTTTATTGATAGCGAAGATGAAGACGAATTTACTGCAACCGATCAGTTACGAGAAGGCGAGCAGTTAATTTTTACTAATATTGTGTGTCAATATCTCGATAACAACACCTGTGGTTGTAGCGAATACGAAAACCGCCAAACACTTGTTCCTTCTTGCGTAAAACTTACAAAAGAAAACCTTAAAGACATCTTTTTTATGCCACAAAGCTGCAGTTACCGTCGTTTACACGAAGGTCGTGGTTTGGCTTCTTGGCATCCGCTATTAAATAATGGCGATAAAACTAATATGCATGAGCTAGGTATTTCTGTAAAAGATAAAACAGTAAAAGACTGTGATGTGAAGCTAGATGATTTTGATTTATACATTGCAGAGTGGCCAACAAAGGACGCTGATTAATGAATAAGTTAAAAGCGAGTATTGGTTTAATTAACCCTAAAAGCCCGACAAATGTTGGCGGCGTATTACGTGCCGCTGGATGTTACGACGCTAAGCAGGTTTTTTTTACAGGTAATCGTTACTTAAACGCTAAAAAATTTCATACCGATACTAAAAATGTTGTTGAACGTATACCGTTAACTGAAACAAATAGTTTAGAGTTGGTAAAGCCTGAAGGTTCAACTGTTGTGGTTATTGAACTAATTGAAGGCGCAACTCCGCTTCCTGAATTTAACCATCCTGAAAATGCATTTTATGTATTTGGTCCAGAAGATGGGTCAATCCCTAAAGATGTTTTGAAATGGTGCGATGAAGTTGTATACATCCCGACTATAGGCTGTATGAATTTAGCAGCCACTTGTAACGTTGTTTTATACGATCGCTTATCTAAGTTAGGTGGAGTTGAAAGCAGTGATTCAACTATCATAAGCTCCCGAGATACAAATAATAAAATGAAATGGGTTAAAAGCTAACCCTTTTCTGTTTTTTAACGCTCTATTTTTACTCCTATTATCATAATCTGCGGTTATAACCTCTCCAAATCATTAATTTTCTATTCAAGTTAAAAATTCGTTCTACACTCAATATACTTAATTTATTTTGTAAACGAGGAACTCAATGCGCACACTGATAATTTTCTTTTTATTTGCATCTTCAATGAGCTTAGCTGATATGTCAGTGAGTTATTATAGTGAGGGTGAACAAACAACAGTTAAGGGGCAACGTTATAAATCGGGTATGTTATTTAAATCTGATACGAATATGCCCACGCTGAATATAGCCACTGTTGAATGGCCTCCTTACATTGGTGATGAGCTATGTAATAAAGGTTGGGTATATCATTTTGCAGTTTCATTATTAAACAGTAAGGGCTATAGCGTTTACATTGAATTTTTACCATGGGCACGCGCTGTACGAAATGTAGAACTCGGTAAAGCTGATATTTTAATGCCCGAATATTTTATTGAAGATACGGCACCATCAGATTATGTTGCTAAAAAAACACGCAGAGAATTACTTGGCTTATCAAATTCTTTTAAAGGTGGTGAAATTGCTTTTTTAAAAAGAAAAGGTGACGAAGACCGTTTTTCAGGAAATTTAAAATCAATTAAAGGGCAAAAAATTGGTGTTGTACGAGGTTATCAAAACACCCCAGAGTTTGATACGATGATGGATAATAATGAGTTTAAAATTATAAGCTCAGTAGATGACCTACAATTAGTGCAGTTACTTGTAGCTAAGCGAGTTGATTTAATTATTGGTGATCCACAAGTATTAAAGCTTTCCGTAAAACTATCTTTGTTAAGTAGCTCAGAAAAAAAATCATTATTAGACTCTCTCGCTCATGAAACAATTCCTTTGCAGTATAACCCTCTGTATTTTGCAATAAGCAAACTTACGCCTAATTGGCTAAATACGTTAGAAGATATTAACGAAGGATTGTATAAATTTCATAACAGTGGTGAGACTCAAAGGTTGATTGATACTCTAGGCTCAGAGTGTACTTTCTGAGGGGCTGTTTTGAATGATTTAGAGTGCTTTTATTTTAATGCTTATTTATGGTTTGATATTTAAGAGGATTACAATTAATGAATTAATTGTTTTTGATCACTTTTTCTAGCTCTTTCATCTTATTTTTAATTAAACATTAATGTATAAGTATGGTTAGTAAAGACATTCAGTTAAATTTTTGATAAAACTACACAATAAGTAATATAAATAGAAAGTGTGTTTATGATTTATTGTTTAAACAAAGTAATCATTGTAATTATTTCTATTTTTAGCATTCATTAGTACAGAACAAATTGAGTATTAATTAAAAATGTAATTCATTTATTGCTCAAATAAAGCGTAAAATTAATTGTTATCATGGCTTTTATTTATAAAAGTAAAGCTGATTATAGGTTGAATTCAAACTTCAATTTAATAACTAAATTATCTGGTTCAAAAGTACCTACCTAAATGCATAATAAAAAGTTAAACAAGCAAAATTGGCTTAATTTAATAAATATCGACAGTGTGTATAGCTCTGATAAACGCCGTAAAGCGTTTTCTTTATTTACCATGATAGGTATATCTATTGTGGTGATAACGCTATTAGTGTTTTTTAATTATGAGCTTTATTCCCCAATACTGACTATTTCGTTAATCATTGTTAACATTACAATTATTGGTTGCTCTGTCTACTTTATAAAAACGGGTAAGCTTGAAATAGTCGCATTAATTAGTATGAGTATTGTGTGCATGATGTTTGTAGCACTTGTTTACACAGGTGGTAAAGAAAACACCGCATTGTATTGGTTAATGTTTTATCCCGTCGTTACATTTGCATCTTTAGGTGTAAGGTTTGGTGCTTGGTTAGGTTTTGCTTTATTATTTTGCTGCATTATTATTTTATATGGTCCTGATTTTGGTCAAGTAAGTTATGGGGATATTGAAAAAACACGGTTTATCGCGTCTTTTTCAATGGTGTTTTTATTCTCATTTATTGGTGAGTATTTTCGAAATAAAAGTCATATGGCAATTGCCGATATTACCCTTGAGCAAAAACAAGATGCTTACACCGACCCCCTTACAGGCATTGCAAATAGGCGTTTTATTACTTCACACTTTTTACATATTGCGCAAACTAGACCCGACCAATACTTACCTTTTTCGTTACTATTAATTGATTTAGATAACTTTAAATCTTTAAACGATACTCATGGTCACGATTTTGGTGATACGGTGTTGATTGAGTTTACCAAACTCCTTGAATCTCAATTTATTGCTACTGCTTTAAAAGCACGTTACGGAGGGGAAGAGTTTGTTGTTATTTTACCTCAAATCACTGTATCTGCAGCTACTGTAATGGCAAATAAATTTAGAGAGGCTGTAGCTGGTCATGTTATGTTTACTGATGATAATAAGCATGTATCAATAACTTGTAGTATTGGTATTGCCCAAGTAAATAAAGTATCTGATTATGATGATTCATTAAAACAAGCTGATGAAGCTCTTTATAGTGCTAAGGCTGCTGGTCGTAATAGAGTCATTTTGAACCCAGTCTATAATTGAAGGATTAATATGTCTCAAAGTAAATTAATATATGTTCATGACCCAATGTGCAGCTGGTGCTGGGGTTACTCGCCAACGTGGCTTAAGTTAAAGGCACAGCTTGAGGCTAAAGTGAATATTGAATATAAGGTAGGTGGTTTGGCACCCGATAGCCAAGACCCAATGCCACAAAATATGAAAGAGATGCTTGAGGGGACTTGGCATAAAATTTCAGCTCAATTAGGTACGCAATTTAATTATAACTTTTGGCGCGATTGCCAGCCAAGGCGCTCAACGTATCCCGCATGTAGAGCTGCACTTATTGCACGTAAATCAAATAAAGAAACTGAAATGGTTGCCGCAATTCAAAATGCTTATTACCTAAATGCGCAAAACCCGTCAGATGAAAGTACGCTAATTACTTTAGCTGAACAAATTGGTTTAGATAAAGCCCAGTTTACTGCGCAGCTAACATCAAGCGAGCTTAATAATGAATTTAATGATGAGCTGTCTTTTGTTCGCACATTACCTATTCAGGGGTTTCCTTCTTTAGTGCTTATTAAAGATAATAAAGCGTACCCAATAGAAATTAATTACACTGATTGGCAGCATTCTTTTGATCAAATTAATTCAATTTTAGACTAACCACCTCTCAATAAAGGGTATTTGATTAACAAGTACCCTCATTATCGTTAAAACTCCCTTGTAAGTCTTAAATGTTACCACTGTAATAAAAGCGACTTTTTTGCGCAACATCCTTGTCATGATCTACCTATAAACTTCTGCTCATTGAAATTCTAAAGTCATAAATTATTTATATTACAAAGTTTATGACCTTAAAAAACAAACTAGCAAATCTGCTAATTAACGAGTAAAGGTGTATGCGATGAAAGGCGTTAAACCATTAATCTTAGCTGGTATTGTAGCCGCAAGTGCAGCAGTACACGCAAACGATTTAGATAAGGTTATTGATAAAAGCAGTGAAATTAATAAATCAGCTGCGCAATCACAAACAAAAATAGACAAGATTGCAGGCTCAATGCAAGGACGTTTACAGCAATTTAAAACCCTTAATAAAGAAATTGACGGTTTAGCTGTTTACAACGCTCAGCTAAGTAAACAGTTAAATAATCAAATAGAAGAAATGGAATCGTTGAATCTGTCAATGGATCAGGTTTCTATAATCGAACGTCAAATAACCCCACTAATGATGCGCATGATTACAGGTCTTGAGCAATTTGTATCACTCGATGTGCCATTTTTACAAGACGAGCGTGCAAAACGTTTAGCCTCTTTAAAAACGATGATGGATCGCGCTGATATTACTTCCAGTGAAAAATTTCGTCGTGTGTTAGAAGCCTATCAAGTAGAGGTTGATTACGGACGCACAATTGAAGCGTACACCGCTTTATTAGAAGTAAGTGGTAAAGAGCGTGAAGTAGACTTTTTACGCATTGGTCGTTTAGAGCTTATTTATTTAACACGAGATGGTAAGCAAGCAGGCAGCTGGGATACAAACACTAAAACGTTTGCGGCACTTCCTGATTCAACTATAAGCCAAATTAATAAAGGGCTACGCATTGCGCGTAAGCAACTTGCCCCAGATATGTTAACTCTGCCAGTACACGCAGCAGAATAAGAGGTTAAAAATGAAATTGTTTACTCAAATTACTAAAACGGCTTTATTTGCTGCAAGCCTGACAATAGCTCTTAGTTTTACAGGTATGAGTGTTGCTGCAGCACCAATGGATCTTGATTCATTACTTAAAACAATTGAGGACGGTAAATCTGTTCAAAGTGCGCAAAATAAGCAACGAGAGCAAGAATTTGCTTCGCGTCAAAACGAGCAGGTACAAATGCTAAAAGATACACAAGCAAAGCGTAATCAAATGCTTAGTGAGTCTGAGCGCTTAGAAACACAGTTTGAAGAAAATGAAGTTAGGCTTGCTAATTTAACCGACACTTTATCTAAGCGTATGGGATCACTTAAAGAATTATTTGGTGTACTTCAGCAGGTTGCTGGTGATTCGAGTAATAAATTTGCGACTTCTGTTGTATCGGCGCAAATTCCAGGGCGAAGCGTGTTTATGGATGACCTAGCTCAAAAAATGGGTTCAACATCAAAACTTGCCTCAATCGAAGATATTGAAAAAGTATGGTACGAGTTGCAACGCGAAATGACTGAGCAGGGTAAAGTTAGCCGCTTTAATACCACGGTAATAGTGGAAGGTGGTAATAAAGCTGAGCAAGAAGTATTACGTGTAGGTGCGTTTAACTTAATATCAGAGGGTAAATACTTAGAGTATAACCCTGGTACAAACACGCTAAGCGAGCTTACTCGTCAACCTGTTTCTCGCTATACAGCTACAGCCGAAGATTTACAAAGCGCTAAAAATGGCGTTATTCAGTTTGCACTAGACCCAACAGGCGGCTCAATTTTAGGCTTATTAGTTCAAGCTCCAGATACTGCTGAGCAAGTTCATCAAGGGGGTGCCGTTGGTTACGTTATTTTGGGTGTTGGTTTATTGGCACTACTAATTGCTATTGAGCGTTTTGTATCGTTATTACTTGTTGGTGGCAAAATTCGCCGCCAGTTAAAAGATAGCGTAGCGCGAGATGACAACCCACTGGGTCGTGTTATGAAAGTAAAAGACGACTACCCAAATGTAGCTTACGACACACTCGAACTTAAATTAAGCGAAGCAATTTTACGCGAAATGCCAAAAATTACGCGTAACTTAACACTTATCAAAATTATATCGGTAGTCGCGCCGTTATTAGGTTTACTCGGTACGGTAACCGGTATGATCAACACATTCCAAGCTATTACACTGTTTGGTACCGGAGATCCTAAGTTAATGGCTGGTGGTATTTCTCAAGCACTAGTGACTACGGTGCTGGGTTTAGTTGTGGCGATTCCTACCGTATTTATATACACGTTACTCAATACTCGCTCAAAAAGATTACTGCTTATATTACAAGAACAAAGCGCGGGAATTATTGCACAGCGAAGTGAGAAAGGAGCATAAACCATGGTGCTATTGATTGACTCAATCAATGCTATCCGTGATTTTCTCGACACTGGTGGCCAAGTTCTCTTGGTCATTGGGGTGTTAATCTTCGCGATGTGGTTATTGATACTTGAGCGATTTATTTATTTTTTTAATGGTTATCGTGGTTATAAAAAAAATGTTAAGGGCACATGGACTGCGCGAAGTGAACGTAATAGTTGGAATGCTGAGCAAATACGCCAAGCAATGATTTCGCGAGCAAGTATGCGCCTCAACGCTAACTTACCGCTAATTAATGTGATGGTGGCGTTATGTCCGTTGCTTGGTTTATTAGGCACAGTAACGGGCATGATAGAAGTATTTGATGTAATGGCAATTACAGGTACAGGGAGTGCTCGCTCAATGGCATCGGGTGTATCTAAAGCCACTATTCCAACTATGGCAGGTATGGTGGGTGCGTTATCGGGGGTATTTGCCTCAACGTATTTACAACGTAAAGCTAAGCGCGAAGTAGAACTGCTTGAAGACAGCATGGTGTTAGATCACTAAATAATTTTTATAAGCGGTAACTATATAAAACCGCTTATTTTAGGAGAATAAAAATGAGAGCCCCTTTAGGTAATTTAATGCAAGAAGATGAAGCAGAAGAAATAAACATGACACCTATGTTAGATGTTGTTTTTATTATGCTTATTTTCTTTATTGTTACAGCGTCGTTTGTAAAAGAAGCGGGTATAGATGTAAATCGCCCAGAAGCAGCAACGGCTGTTAAAAAAGAACGTGCAAACATATTAGTGGCGATTTCAGATAAAGGTGAAATTTGGATTAATAAACGTCAAATAGACATACGTGCAGTGCAAGCCAATATTGAGCGTTTAAAAGCAGAAAACCCGCAAGGTAGTGTTGTTATTCAAGCTGATAAAAAATCAACAACCGATACTTTAATAAAAGTAATGGATGCAGCACGCGCAGCAGGTGTGTTTGACGTGTCGATTGCAGCTCAAGAAGCATAAGGGTAGGCAATGCGTTATTTAGTAGCATTAGTTATAGCCGGTGTAGTGACCTTTATGCTTTTTTTAGGCATGCAGGCACTTATAACTGGTGGCGATGGAGCGATGAGTGAGCCCGCTAAGGGAAATGTACTTGATTTTGTAAGGCTTAAAAAAGAAGAAAGCGTGCAAAAAAAAGAACGTAAACCACAAAAACCACCAACGCCTAAAGAGCCGCCACCGCCAATGGAATCGCCGCAAATGCAAAGTAGCGATGCTAATGCCAATGCAAATAACTTTGACTTTGGTGCCAATGTGGATGCGGATGTAAATCTATCAGGTGGGTTAGCGCTTGAAACAAGCGACGGTGAGTACCTTCCTATTGTTAAGGTAGCACCTGTGTACCCAAGACGTGCACTTTCTCGTGGAATAGAGGGGTATGTGATCGTTGAGTTTACAGTAACTAAACAAGGTACTGTACGTGACCCACAGGTACTTAAAGCTGAACCTGAGTCGTTATTCGACAGAGCAGCGATGGATGCAGCACTTAAATTTAAATATAAACCACGCGTAGTTAACGGGGAAGCCGTTGAAGTTGCGGGCGTTCAGAACAAAATATCTTTCCAAATAAGTGGTTAATTCAGTGATTAATTAACCCCATACATAAATGGTTAGAAAAGAGAGGCGATTATGAAATTACGACCAATAGCAGAGCTATTTAAATTAACCCTGTTTTGTAGTGCAGCACTAAGTGCAAGTATTGTTGTGCCAAGTGCATTGAGTTTATTACCTGGCGTGAATGCTTTTACGCTACAAGCGGCAGAACAAAAAACAAAACGTGTGCCCGCACTGCGTGAAAAAGTGTATAGCCAGTTAGCACGCGCTCAAAAATTAGCTGACGATGGCGATACAAAAGCTGGACTGGAAGCACTTGATAGTATTAAAGATCGTGCGTCGAGTATGAATTCGTATGAAATTGCGATGATGCATAACTTTTATGGGTTTATTTATTACAATGAAAATGATTTGCCAAAAGCAATTGCGTCATTTGAAAAAGTAATTAATGAAGAAGAAATCCCTGAAACGCTACGTTTAAGCACAACGTTTAGTTTGGCGCAGCTTGCTATGGCTAATAGCGATTACACCAAAGTTATCGCATTTTTAGATGATTGGGACAGTATTAACACTAAGCCTAAAACAGAAGGCTATTACTTGTTAAGGGCTCAAACATACTATCAGTTAAAGGATTATAAAAAAGGGCTTCAGTACATATCTCAAGTTATTGCTTTAAGCGACAGCGAAGGCAAAATCCCTAAAGAAAACTGGTTAGTGCTGCAGCGTGCAATGTATTACTCGCTTAATCAAACGGACAAAGTAGTTGATGTACTTGAGCGCATGGTAAAGCTTTATAACAAACCTGAGTACTGGGTACAGTTATCGGGTATGTATGGCGAAACTGGGCAGGAGAAAAAGCAGCTAGCTGTTATTGAAGCGGCTTACCAGCAAGGTTTTTTAACCACTAAATCTGATTTACGCCAATTAGCTCAAGTGTATTTATATAACGGTTTGGCATTTAAAGCCGCACAGGTTATGAGCGATACGATTAAAAAAGGGATTGCAGAGCAAAACGCTAAAAACTATGCCTTTGTAGCTGAGGCGATGATCCAAGCAAAAGAAGACGAAAAATCAATAAAATACTTTGTAAAAGCAGCCGATTTATCACCCAGTGGTAAGTATGACCAACGCTTAGCTGAGGTGTATGTTAATACTGAGCAATACGAGGAAGCGGCCGACTCAGCGCGTAAAGCACTTAATAAAGGCTCACTTGATTTTGAATCAAATGCATTTGTTGCCTTGGGTATGGCTCAGTACAACTTACAAAATTTTGATGCATCAATTTTAGCGTTCGAACAGGCAGAAAAACATAAAAAATCACAGCGTTTAGCGCAGCAATGGATTAAATATGTAAAGCGCGAGAAAGTGCATGCAGAAACATTAAGAACGGCACTGCTTTAAGCTTTAGTAATAACATTTAAATATAATTTCATAATCGCAAATCCAAACCACACTATTTTTAGTGTGGTTTTTTTATGTTTTTAATAAATTAACTACTTGAATTTTATGTAAATAACTTTGTCATCTTATGTTTATTAAAGTGTAACTGTAATGTCATATAGCTACCGTAAGGTAGGCGCTGCTGATAACTCAAGTGACCTTAAAGCATTACTTAATGTTTTAAGGTGACTTGAGTTTATTTAAAGCACTTAACAAAATAATTAAATACTTTAACGGAGTGAACAATGAAATTATCTGACTTATTTAAAGTTAGTTTGATTGCAACTGCAGTATCTTTAGCGGGTTGTGGTGGTGACTTAGTAGTATCTGAAGGCGACACAACAATAAATGAAGGCGACACAGTTACTAATGTTGTTGAAAGTGGCAGTGGTACAGTAGATGAAACATCATCGCGTGATGATTCTCAAAATGCAACTACGGGTTTCCCTACTGATATCGACAATGCATTTGTTCAAGGCTTAGCAACGGATGTCTCAAGTGAATTTCCAGCAATAACAGATAAACCAGTGTATCGCTTAAGTGCTGATACAACATTGATTGCTGATGTTTCACTAACTAATGATGCACATTGGATTTTGAGTGGTCGTACTGCTGTGGGTAATGACCGCGCAGATAGTACAACGCTTTATATTCAGCAAGGTACAACGATTATTGGTGAGTCAGGGGATGATTTTTTAGTTGTGCGTCGTGGTTCACAAATTGAATCAGTAGGCACTGCAAGCCAGCCAATTACGATGACATCAATTCAAGATGTTACGGATAGCGAGACAGCAATTGGCCAATGGGGTGGTTTGGTATTACTTGGTAATGCACCTGCAAACTCATGTGGAGACCAACAAGGTGAAGCAACAGCAGACGAACTTGCTAACTGTGGCGTGTCAGCTGAAGGTGATGCAGGTCAGTTCGGTGGAAATATCAGTGATGATAATTCAGGAACTATAAAATATGTACTTGTTAAGCAAGCAGGTAAAACGCTTGGTAATGGTGATGAGTTAAATGGTATTACATTTGCCGGTGTTGGCTCTGCAACTACGGTTGATTATATCCAGGTTCATGAAAACCTTGATGACGGTATCGAGTTCTTTGGTGGTACGGTTAATGTAAGTAATGTAGTGCTGACTAACATTGGTGATGATTCACTTGATTGGTCTTTTGGTTGGACGGGTTCGGCTACTAATGTTTACATTCAACAAGCGGCTAACGTAGGCGATAACGCTATTGAAGCTGATAACTCTGAGTTTGATTCAAGCGCCACACCACTAACACTGCCTACTATATCTAACGTAACAATCGTCGGTGCAGAAGGTAATAATGGTATTCGTCTACGCGCTGGTACTGCGGGCGCTCTTAAAAATGTATTTGTAACGGGTCCTGCTACTTACGAAAACTGTTTACGTGTAGGGTCTGATTCAGTTCCTCGCGCTGAAGATGGCACACTAACGATTGTAAACTCTATTGTGGCGTGTCAAACAACGGCAAATAATTTTGGTAGTGAAGTAATTAACGGTGGCGATGTACAATCTTGGTTTGAAGGACAAGATGGTAACCAAGTACTTACGCCTGCAGAACTTATGCTTGCTGATGACGGTTACACGCCACTTGCTGGTTCACCGCTTATCGAAAATGGTCAAATTGGTGCTTTTGATGGTTCAACTAACTGGATGGAAGGTTGGACTGTCGGTATTAATGGCGGCTTCCCTACTGATATTGATAACGCGCTTGCACAAGGCTTAGCATCAGATGTTTCTAGTGAATTTCCAGCAATTACAGATAAACCAGTATACCGTTTAACTGAAGATACAACGTTCACAGCAGATGTAACGCTTACTAACGATGCACATTGGATTTTAAATGGACGTACTGCAGTTGGTAATGACCGTGCAGATGCAACTATATTATATGTTCAAGCGGGTACAACGCTAATTGGTGAAACAGGTGATGACTTTTTAGTTGTACGTCGTGGTTCACAAATTAATGCCAATGGTAATGCAACTGCGCCAATCACTATGACATCTATTCAAGATGTAACAGGCGCTGAAACAACGATTGGTCAATGGGGCGGCTTAGTATTATTAGGTAATGCACCCGCTAACTCGTGTGGCGATCAAACCGGTGAAACGACAGCTGAAGAATTAGCTAACTGTGGTGTATCAGCTGAAGGTGACGCTGGTCAATTTGGTGGTGATATTAGCGATGATAACTCAGGTGTTCTTCGTTATATTGTTGTTAAACATGCAGGTAAAACGCTAGGTAATGGCGATGAGCTAAACGGTATATCATTTGCTGGTGTTGGTTCACAAACAAAAGTTGAATACATTCAAATTCATCAAAACCTAGACGATGGTGTTGAGTTTTTTGGTGGTACAGTTAATGTTCGTAATATTGTACTTACTGATATTGGCGACGATGCATTCGATTGGTCATTTGGTTGGACAGGACGTGCGCAAAATATCTATATTCAACAAAGTTCAGTTGCTGGTGATAACGCAATTGAAGCCGATAACTCTGAATTTGATTCAAATGCAACGCCTTTAACTAAACCCCTTATTTCTAATGTAACAATTGTTGGTGCTGAAGGTACTAACGGTGTTCGCTTACGTGCAGGTACTGCGGGCGTGTTACGTAATGTTGTTGTAACAGGTCCTGAAGGTTACTCAAATTGTCTACGTGTAGGGTCAGACTCAGCTGCTAATGCAGAATCGGGTGAGCTGTCTATTGAAAATTCAGCGGTTGCATGTAGCGAAGATAATAACTTTGGCTCACAAGCAATTGGTAGTGGCGATGTGCAATCTTGGTTTGAAGGTCAAACGGGCAACTTAACGCTTACTGCTTCAGCACTTAATTTAGCGACAGATGGCTTTACACCAAAATCGGGTTCACCTTTATTAGGTGCTGGTGGTGATGCATCTGAGCTTGATTCGTTCTTTACTAAAACAGATTACATTGGTGCATTTGATGGCGATAACAACTGGATGGATGGTTGGACTGTTGCCATAACACCTAGTTTCCCTGACGATATAGATAATGCATTAGCACAAGGGCTTGCAACCGATGTTTCTGCTAGCTTTCCTGAAATTACAGATAAACCAGTATATCAATTAACCTCCGATGTTGTATTTACATCTGATGTAACACTGACTAACGACGCACATTGGATTTTAAAAGGACGTACAGCCGTTGGTAATGACCGCGCTGATAACACAACACTTTATGTTCAGTTTGGCACAACGTTAATTGGTGAGTCGGGTGCTGACTTCTTAGTTGTTCGCCGTGGTTCTAAAATTGAAGCGGTAGGCAGTGTAAATCAACCAATTACTATGACGTCAATCCAGGATATGACAGGCGGCGAAACGACGATTGGTCAATGGGGCGGATTAGTCTTATTGGGTAATGCACCTGCTAACTCATGTGGCGACCAACAAGGTGAAGCAACAGCAGAAGAACTTGCTGGTTGTGGTGTATCTGCAGAAGGTGATGCAGGCCAGTTTGGTGGAAGTGACCCTGAAGATAATTCAGGTACATTAAAGTATGTTGCAGTTAAGCAAGCGGGTAAAACGCTAGGTAATGGCGATGAGCTTAACGGTATTACACTTGCGGGTGTTGGTCGTCAAACGGAGCTTGATTACATTCATGTTCATGAAAACCTGGACGATGGTGTTGAATTTTTTGGTGGTACTGCAAATATTAGTCACCTTGTTTTAACAAGCATAGGTGATGATTCACTCGACTGGTCATTCGGTTGGACGGGTAAAGCGCAATATGTACTGATTAAACAATCAGACTCTGAGGGCGACAATGCAATTGAAGCAGATAACTCTGAGTTTGATTCAAGTGCAACGCCACTAACAATGCCAACTATCTCTAATGTAACAATTATTGGTAATGTGGGTGTAAATGGTATCCGCTTACGTGCAGGTACTGCGGGTATGCTTAAAAACGTAGTGGTTACAGGTGGTGCAGACTATTCAAACTGTTTACGAGTAGGCTCTGATTCAGCGCCGCGAGCAGAGGACGGTACATTAACTGTTACTCACTCAATCGTTGCGTGTGAAACCGCTAATAACTTTGGTACGCAAGCAATTGGTACAGGTAATGTTGAATCTTGGTTCTTAGGACAAGCAGGTAATTCAGTTCAAGCAGCCGCTGACCTTGGGCTAGCAGATAATGGATATATGCCAACTGCTGAGTCGTTACTACTTGGTAATGGCTTTGATTCATCAAGCTTAGATAGTTACTTTGATACAGTAGATTACATTGGTGCAATGGATGCACAAACAGACTGGACAGCAGGTTGGGTAAAAGTAGGTCTTTAATCCTAACTACATTATAGCCGAGCGAAAGCTCGGCTAATGTCTTGTTTTGTTTCGGAGTATAAAAATGAAATCTTTTAAACCATCTACATTTGCTTTATCAAAGTTAAACTACGCTGTAATGGCTGCGTTACTTGGTTTATCAGTAAATACAGCCACGGCTGCTGAGCAGCAAGTAGAAGAGCAAGAAATAGAAGAAGTTGTTGCTGTAGGGCAGCGACTAAAAGGCAGTGCGGGTGCTGTACTGCAAGAGCGTCAAAATCAAGCATTCGTTGCTGATATTATGGGTGCTGATCAAATTTCACGTACGGGTGATGGCGATGCGGCTTCTGCACTTCGCCGTGTAACGGGCTTAACCCTAGTTGACGGTAAATTTATTTACGTTCGTGGTTTGGGGGAGCGCTACTCAAGTACGCAGTTAAATAGTATGTCTGTACCTAGCCCTGATCCTACTCGTTCGGTTGTGCCTTTGGATTTATTTCCATCTGAAATTATTGAAAGCTTGAGTGTGCAAAAATCGTTTTCACCTGATATGCCTGCGCATTTTGGCGGCGGTAATGTAAATATTCGTACTAAATCAATTCCATCTGATTTCCTATTTAAAGTGCAAGTAGGCACATCATATAATACGTCTAATAGCGACACAGGTTACTTTTATAGTGGCGGTGATGACGATTGGATGGGGCGAGATGACGGTTCACGCGGATTATCTGATGTTTTCACGACTGCACTTGCGAGTGACGCAGGTCTTGAGGGCAATATAAACACTACGTTAGCTGAGCGTAAAGACCTTATTCAATCGCTCGATTGGGATGTAGGTATTTCAGAAAAGGATGTTGACCCTGCTATGAATTTCTCTATTGCCTTAGGTGATAGATTTGAAAGTGAGGTCGGTACTTTTGGTGTGCTTGCGGCAGTGTCTTACGATAATGAATGGGAAGTTGTTCAAGAACAAAGTGGTTCGGGCCTTGGTAGCTTAGGCTGTGAAGACAAATGTTTTGCGCAGTATTACGATGGTACATCTACAGAACAAAATGTTCGTTGGAGTGGCACATTAAACTTAGGGTATGAGTTTAACTCTAATCATAAGTTTGAACTGACTAATATAGCACTTCATGACATGAGCGATCGTGTTCGTAACCGCGATTACTTTGATGCAAATGAAACAGAAGAAGGTGTTACTGAATTACGCCGAGTGGATATTACGTATGAAGAACGCGAAATGTTTTCAACTCAGTTAAAAGGGACGCATAACTTTCCAACACTAAATAATCTGTTTTTTGATTGGTATGGTGGTTTAAGCCGAGCCAACCGTAATGCACCGGGTGGATTAGATGTTGTTTATCAGCAAAATATTGTTGATGGCGTATTAGAATCTGAACAACTGCAAGATGTAGCGGCTACTAATATTACGCGTGAGTATCAAGTATTGCACGATGATGTTGAAACGTTTGGCTGGAACATGGGTATGCCTTTTTACGGTGATGGCTATGAGCTTGAGTTAAAAATAGGCGGGGATTTTTCAGAGAAAAAACGTGATGCAAGTAATGTTAAATTTGGTATTACTCATCGTGGTATAAGTGATGAATTTTCGTTTGGATCAAACGTTAGTGATATTTTTGCTGATGAAAACACGGCAAATGACGCGTTTTATTCAAGCGCAACTGGTTCAGGTATTTTTGATGACGGCACCACTGATGGTGATAAGTACAGTGCAGCGCATAAATTAGATGCTTATTACTTTATGGCTGATTACTTTTATGAAAACACATGGCGTTTTACCGGTGGCGTGCGTTGGGAAGATTTTTCACAAGTATCAGTCGGTTATGAAGCGCATACAGACTTTTTTGAAAATACGCTACAAGAAATCCAAGATGTAGCTATTAATGAAGATAACTTTTTTCCTTCTTTAGCTGTAACGTACATCATGGATGAAGAAATGCAATTTCGCTTAAATTTAAGTGAAACAACAATTCGTCCTGATTTACGTGATGTAAGTACTTCCTTCTTTGTTGATCCGTTAACTGAGTTTTTAGTGCGTGGTTCTCCAACCTTGCAAAGCTCAAAACTTAAAAATGTTGATTTTAGGTTTGAATGGTATATGCCATCAGGAAATAACTTCTCAGTTGCGTTATTTTATAAAGACATAGAAAACCCAATTGAGATGGTTGAACTTGCGGGTGTAGGCGGGGCTTCGCCTCAACTATTAACAGCAAATGCTGAGTCGGGTAAGTTGTCGGGTATTGAAGTTGACTTTTTAACTGACTTTGGCTTTATAAATAAAGATTGGTCTTCAGCATTTTTGTCAGGCAACGTTACACTATCTGATTCAAGTGTTAATTTAGGTATTAATGATTCAGACGGTGTTGATTCGTTGTTTGAAACGCAGCTTAAAGATGCACTAGAGGCCGATACAGTGTCTAACATTGTTACCAATAATGAACGCCGTTTAGTTGGTCACTCTGAGTGGGTTGCAAACTTACAAATGGGCTATGACTCGGTTGATGGTTTTCATTCTACGTCATTAATATATAACGTGTTTGGTCCTCGTATAATTGTACCCGGTACGCGTGGCAATGAAGATGCAGAAGAAAAACCATTCCACTCAGTTGATTTAGTTTATTCTTACTTCCCTAACTTTAATTCTAAAGTTAACTTTAAAGTTAAGAATATGCTTGGCCAAGAAAAAGAAATTGAACAAGAAGGTCTTACCCTTTGGGGACAAGATACCGGCACTGAGTTTAGTTTAAGTTATAGCTATGAGTTTTAAGCGTTTACTTTAATGTAATACCCCTCGTAAGGGATGAATAAACCCACCGTTAACCCTGTATTTAATACAGGGTTTTTTATGACTATGAAAAAAATTTGAGTTCTACTTTATTCACTAGTTTTAGCGCGCTGGTGGTGTTATTTTGACGTTAATGAAAATTAAATCTCACGCAATGAATTTAATTTTTAATGTATTAAGGCATCTTTTATGAATCAAACAGTGGAAAAAACAATGAAAAAAGTAGGATTAGTCGGTTGGCGTGGCATGGTTGGCTCTGTGTTATTAGAACGTATGCAGCAACAAAATGATTTTGCCCATATCGACACCACCTTTTTCACCACCTCACAAGCGGGTCAATTAGGTCCAGATATAGCAGGCGATGCAAAACCATTACTTGATGCAAGCGACATTAGCGAACTTGCTAAAATGGATATTATTGTTACTTGCCAAGGCGGCGATTACACCAATGCGGTATACCCAAAACTTAGAGAGTCGGGTTGGGATGGTTACTGGATTGATGCAGCTTCTGCACTGCGTATGGTTCAGGACAGCATTATAGTACTGGATCCCGTAAACAAAGATGTTATTGAACAAGGTTTAGCGCAAGGCGTTAAAACATTTGTGGGCGGTAACTGTACTGTATCGCTAATGTTACTTGCATTAGGCGGCTTGTTTGAGCAAGACCTAATTGAGTGGGTAAGCCCAATGACTTACCAAGCGGCATCGGGCGCAGGTGCGCGTAATATGAAAGAGCTTATTGCACAAATGGGCGCTATTCATGCAAGTGTTGCCGACAAAATTGATAATCCAAGTTCAGCTATTTTAGAAATTGATAAAATAGTGAGCGAAACAATGGCGTCAAGCGATTTACCACAAGATCAGTTTGGTGTGCCACTTGCCGGTAGTTTAATTCCGTGGATTGACGTGCCTATGCCAAGTGGTCAGTCTAAAGAAGAATGGAAAGCGCAAGTAGAAGCTAATAAAATTTTAGGCTCTTCAAAGCAACCCGTGCCTATTGACGGTTTATGTGTACGTATTGGAGCAATGCGTTGTCATTCACAAGCGATGACCATTAAATTACGTGAAGATATTAGCGTAGAAAAAATTGAAGAAATTTTAGCGTCTCATAATGAATGGGTAAAAGTAATTCCAAATGAGCGCGAAATTAGCGCAACAGATTTAACGCCAGTTAAAGTAACAGGTACTTTAAGCATTCCAGTTGGTCGTATCCGTAAATTAGCGATGGGACCAAAATACATTAGCGCATTTACAGTAGGCGATCAGCTTTTATGGGGAGCGGCAGAGCCACTTCGTCGTATGCTCCGCATAATTGTTGATGATAAATAAACAAGTTTAGTTATTATTTTAAAGAGGGTTGGCAATTTGTCAGCCCTTTTTCGTTTTACTTGTTTATGTTATTCATTTTATAAAAGGGTTATTTTACTTTTAAATAAAGTACGTTAGTTGCGTTATTAGAGTCGCATATAAGGATTTCTTCATTATCGTTCTCGCCCTTTTATTGATTTGTTTTTTAGCTTTATAGGTATTTATTTCTATAATGGTTATAGGTTTATTTCAAAGTTGTAATTTTTAAATAAACTTGCTTTAAAAGCATACAGTTTAATATGTTAATTTATACATACGAAGAAATACTAGATGAATATTTAGTGTTAAACCTTCGTAGAGCTATTTTTAATAATTTAATTTAAGTAAACTATCGTCCTTAAAATCGCTATTTAAGTAAAACTAATGACAATAAACACAAATAACTTTATAAACAAGCGTTTAGCTTTTGTTGGCTCATATTTTAATTCTGCAATTATTATAAATACTATTGTGTCTTGTTTTGTTGTTTTTAGTGGTATAAACCACAGTTTTTCTCAAGGAAAGCTTAATTGGTTTTTTACGTTAACGTTCATATCGTTACTGCGTATCGCAAACCATGTTTATGTTAGTAATAACAATAATATAAAATATAACCTCTACTTTTTTGGCGTATTGCTCACCGGTATTACGTGGGCTGCTTTTCCTATTTTATTTTTTGAACAAATGCCGATGCAAGAAAAGTTTGTATCTCTTGTTGTATTTAGCTCTCTTGCTGGTGGCGGCGTTAATGTATTAGCATCAGATATTCGTTCTTCTATATCCTACATAACGTGTTTGCTTGTCCCTTTTAGTATTTTATTGTTGTTACAGCCTATTAGCGATGAAAATATTTTAGGCGTTTTGGGTCTCGTGCTATGGTTTATTTTGTGTTTTGTTACTGCAACGCGTACCGCAAAAGACGTAACGTCATCAATTAATAACGAACTTAAGTTAGATGAATTTATTGAAAATCTAGAAAAAGAAGTGCAACTTCGTACAGAGCAAGTCATTCTTTTAGAACAAAAAGATAACCTCACTAAGTTATTTAACCGTGGTAGCTTTGTTTCTAATGTTGAACTCGATTTAGCCAATAAAAATAACGATCTTAAAGCCGTTTTGTTTTTAGACATGGATGATTTTAAAGTCATTAATGATAAATTTGGTCATGAGTTTGGTGATTTTGTACTTGCAGAAACCGGTCGTCGATTAGTTAATTCAGAGAAAAAGAATGATTTTATTGTCTGTCGATGGGGCGGAGATGAATTTATCTTTTATTCACGTAATCATACACAAAAAGAGTTATTTGAATGTGTTTCCAGGCTAGTCGATATGCTGACGCAGCCTGTTATTATGGATAATTACCAAGTAAAACCCTCTTTTAAAGTTGGGTTGTATTTTACTCGAGAGGACTTTGATTTATCGCAAGCAATTAAATACGCTGATGTTGCTATGTATGAAGGTAAAAAAAGTCGTAATGAAATATCTGTATTTGACGAGCGAATGCATGAATCCCTTAAACGAGAAGAAGTGCTTCGTAGCTCAATTAAAGAATGCGTAGAAAAAGGTGATTTTCATCTTTGTTATCAACCCATTGTTGATATAACCAAAAATGAAATTACCACGTTTGAAGTGCTGCTTCGATGGCAGTTTAATGATGAATTTATTCCACCGTCAGAATTTATTGATATTGCAGAGCGATATGGAAAAATTAATTTATTGGGTGAGTTTGTACTCGAACAAGCTATTGCGAGTTTAAGTAAGTTAAATGCAGTAAATAGTAATATTGGATTATCAATAAATGTGTCGGTATTGCAGCTTGAAAACCATAACTTTTTAGAGCTCCTAGTCGGTTTACTAAATACGTACGCTGTTCAACCAAACAATGTGCATTTAGAAATAACTGAAACAGTAATGATCAAAAACTTACCGTATTTATCAAAAGTGATTACCGAGATAAAAAATACCGGTGTGCGTATTTCTATCGATGATTTTGGTACTGGGTTTTCTTCTATATCGGTTTTAAAAGAGCTATCTGTTGATTACATTAAAATAGATAAATCTTACATTGATAATATTTGTGAGTGCTCGAAGGATAAAAGCATTGTATCTGCGGTAACTAAAATGTCGCATATGATAGGTTGCCAAGTTATAGCTGAAGGCGTAGAAAACACAGCTCAGTTAACAGTGTTAGAAAGTCTACATATTGATAAGTACCAAGGCTTTTTATTTAGTAAACCGGTTAAGTTTGATCAAGCACTCGAACTCATAAATTAAAGTTACGTAAATTAAAGGCAGTAACAACTTTATACTCAATTAAGCCTTGCTCATAGGTTAGACATTAAGAGATAATTGGATTCAGGCCGCATTTTAATCGTCCTTTTTCTTTATCTCTTTTTGGGTTCGCTCTTCGTGCAT